>NZ_JADFUD010000059.1:0-50204 GCF_054820065.1 Bradyrhizobium sp. UFLA06-06 | reverse complement strand
CACCTAAATCGACCCCTCCCAGGGCTGAGCGGCCATCATCCGGGAAAGCGCAATGATGTGTTGACGAAACTTTTGTAAGATATTACTAGTACAACACGAGCGCAACGACGCCGAGGGAGGATATTCATGTCTTGCTGGAAAGGGGCCCTGATTGCAGGGGGCATCGCTTCCGGACTGCTTTTCGGACCGGCGGCCAAGGCCGAAGATGTCGTCAAGATCGGGCAGATCGAGGCCCTGACCGGGGCAACCGCTACCTACGGCTGGATGTCGGCGCAGGGTACCAAGGTTGCGGTCGAGGAAATCAACGCGAAGGGCGGCTTCAAGGTCGGCGACAGGACTTACAAGCTCGAACTGCAGCAGGTCGATACGCGCGGCGAGCCCCGCGAGGCGACCGTACAGTTCCGCAAGATGATGGAAGAAAAAGTCCACTTCGTCTTCGGGCCGTTTCTGACCAACGTCTTCAACGCCATCGAGCCGATAGCCAATCAGAACAACGGCAAGTTCCTGCTGTTCGCCGGCGCGACGTCGGCACACGCAGCGCTTGGCAAGCCCGATCATGACTATCTGCTGCGAACCTGGAACTGGGACGCCGGGTCAGCGGGTTTCGGCAAGCTGATGGTGGACTATTTGAAGAAGCTCAATACCAGGAAGGTGGCGATGCTTTTCCAGAACGACGCCTTCGGCAAGACCGCCGTCGATATTTATAGCGCGCTGTTCAAGGATGCCGGAATTGAACTGCAGGTCGAATTGTTCGAGCCCGGCACGAAGGACTTCAGTGCGGTGCTCGCTAAGCTCGCGGCCGGCAAGCCGGACATTCTCTTCCCGGGTTATTCGGATGCCGTCCTCTACGATATCGTGAGGCAGTCGACCGAATCCGGTTTCGGCAATCGTTTCTTTCTCGTTCGTGGTTCCATCGGGCCGGCGCTGAAGAACAAGGACGCGATCGAAGACTATATCGCATACGTTCCGAAGTACTTCGAGGGTGCCGAGAAGACCGAGCCGAAGGTCCGTGCCTTTATCGAAAGCTATCAGAAGCTGTTCAAGCGCGAATTTCCCTACGATCAAGCACCGCTCTGCTCCTCATCTTGTTACGACCATGTCTACATGCTCGTGGAGGCCATGCAGAAGGCAGGCACCGTCGACGACGTGACAAAGATCCGTGCTGCCCTGATGGGCATGACCCACGAGGGCATGTGGAGAATCAAATACGACAAGACCGGAGAGGCCGTTTTCGGGTTCGATGTCGTCCACGTGCGCAAAGGTGGTGCCATCGAGAGAGTGCCTTACGACCCGACCAAAGAGTAAGGCTCGTTCGTCGCGCTCCGGCGGAGCCGGAGCGCTCTCTCTCCACTCGGGAAGGCGTCACGAAATGCGCTTCCCGCGGACCTTCGATCAATGACGCAGCTAGTCATCGGACAATTGCTCAATGGCGTAATCGTGGGTACGCTCTACGGCATCATAGCGCTGGGCGTAACGCTCACATTCGGCCTGACCGGCGTGGTGAATTTCGCGCTCGGCGCGTTCATGATGCTTGGCGCCTACGCGACCTGGTATCTCTACGACGTCGTGGGTTTCCCGTACCCCGTGGCCGTCATTGGTGCCGTCGTGGTCGTGAGCATCTTCGGTTACGTTTCGGATCTTGCCCTGTTTCGCTTCACTCGCGGCAACCTGGTCAACGGGCTGCTGGTGTCGATCGGCATGATTTCGGTCTTCGAGGCCCTGGTCCTCGCGGCCTTCACGACCACGCCCAAAGATCTGACCTACGTGCTTCCTGGCGCCCTCAAGGTAGCCGGCATCGTTCTGCCGAAGATCAAGGTCGCGGTCGCCGCGGTATTCCTGGCTGTGATCCTCGGCACATATCTCGCTTTGACGCGGACGTGGTTGGGGCGCGCGGCATTCGCCTACGCACAGAATCCCGAAGCCGCAGCTCTTATGGGCATCCGCACGGGAAGGCTCCAGACGATCGTCGTGGTCTATTCGACGGCGCTGGCGGGTCTCGGTGGAGGTCTGTACGCGAGCATGTATTCGATCGAGCCAACGATCGGATCGGCTTACGTTCTCAAGGCGGTCGAGGCCGCCATTCTCGCCGGTGTCGGCAGCGTGCTCGGCGCGTTGGGCGGCGGTATCATTCTCGGCATCAGCGAGAACATCGGATCGGTGTTTTTTTCGTCGGCCTTCAGGGACGCTTACGGTCTCGTATTCCTCATCTTGATCCTTCTCGTCCGTCCGGGCGGCCTGTTTGGAGATCGGTCGTGAAGTACGCAATTTCAGTCGGGCTGCTGCTCGCCCTTGCCGTTCCGGCCTTCGTTCACAGCGACTCGGTGCTCGCCATTGCGATCTACGGCTTCATGGCGGCGTCGCTGGCAGTCAGTTTCAATTTGATCTTCGGATTCACCGGCCAGCTCTCCATGTTTCACGCCGCGTCCTTCGGCGTTTCCGCCTACGTGGTCACCATCCTGGTGACTACGTTCGGATGGAACTTCTGGCTGGCGATCGCCCCCGCCCTGGCCATTGTCGTGATCCTGTCTCTTATCGTCGGAACGATCTGCTTCCGCTTTAAGCTCAAAGAGTTCTATTTTGCCGTCGTCACCCTGGCATTTTCCGAAGTGCTTCGTTTGATCACATTGAACTGGAACAGCGTCACGAACGGCTCTCTCGGTATTACGATCGTCGATACGCCGAAGATCTGGACGCCATCTGGCACGTTTGCGATTGCGGGCGGGGTCGCTTGGTACTACCTGACGCTGGCTCTGCTGGTGGTCGTATACGGTGTGTGCAGCCGTGTCCTGAAGTCCTGGATCGGACGTTGTCTTGCCGCCATCCGACTGAACGACCAGTTGGGCGAAACGCTGGGCATCGACGTCTTCAAGTACAAGTTGCTCGGCTTCGCAATCGGCAGCGGCCTTGCCGGGCTGGTTGGCGCCTTCTACGGCTTCTACGCGGGGTTCGTCGAGCCGCATTTCCTCTCGATCTCGCTCGGACTCGACATCATCGCGATGGTGCTGCTGGGAGGCGTCAATTCCCTGATCGGCCCCGTTGTCGGCGCCCTCGTGCTCACGGCCTTGCCGCACGTGATCGAGCTCAGCGCCGAGCTTCGCATCGCTCTGTACGGCTCCATCCTCATCTTCGTGATCCTGGTGATGCCGAAGGGTATCGTCGGCCTACTTACGAGCAGAAAACATGCTGCTTGACGTAAAAAGCCTCACCAAGCGCTTTGGCGGCCTCACCGCCGTGTCCAACGTAGCGTTCGGCATCGAGCGCGGGGAAATCATCGGGATATTTGGACCCAACGGCTCCGGAAAGACCACGACTCTGAGTCTGATCGCCGGGATCCTGAAGCCAACCAGCGGCGTGATTCTTTGGAAGGGGAACGATATCAGCGCCCTGTCGCCGTTCGAGGTCGCTCAGCAAGGATTGGTCAAGACCTTTCAGAATCCGCAGCTCTTTCCTGAGCTGACGGTCGTCGAACACATGCGCATCGCATGTCACCTGCACATCAAGCGCGAGCTGGGAATCGGTCGCTTGCGGACGCTGATCGGAGGCATGCCCGTCGGTTTGGATCGTCTGCTGGAGCAGAAGATCGACCAAGTCCTCGCGCTTTGCCGGCTCTCCAGCCAGAGGAACGAACAAGCCGCTGCGCTGTCGTATGGTGGCGAGAAGATGCTCGGCGTTGCAATGGGTATGCTTTGCGAACCAGAGCTTCTGCTCCTAGATGAACCGGCCTCCGGCCTAGGTCATGACGAGATCGCGAATCTCGACGCGGTGCTCAGGGACCTCAAATCCCACGGCGTCACGCTGTGCATTATCGACCACAAGGTCGGCTTTCTGGGCCGGCTTGCGGACCGTTCGATCGCGCTCCACCACGGCGCGGTCATTGCCTCCGGAAAGACCTCCGACGTTCTCGCCGACGAATCCGTTGTCGCGGCCTACCTGGGCAAAAAGCATGCTTGATGTATCGAACCTCAGCGTCAGTTACGGCAAGCAGAAGGTTATCAGGGAGGTATCCTTCAAGCTGGAGAAGGGCGAAGTGGTCACTTTGATCGGTCCTAATGCCGCCGGCAAATCGACGACGCTGCGAACACTAGCGGGGTTGAAGACGTCCGATCGCGGCACGATCCATCTCGCTGGAAAAGACATCACGGAATTCGCCACCGTGGACCGTGTGAGGGCCGGCCTCATTCTCGTGCCGGAGGGGCGCCAGATATTCACCAAGCTCTCGGTCCAGGAAAACCTGATTATCGGCGCCTATCACCGAGCCGATCGCGATCACGCAGGCGCCGACCTGGAGCGAATATTCTCGATGTTTCCGCGGCTCCGCGAGCGACGGGATCAGAAAGCGGGCTCGATGTCGGGCGGAGAGCAGCAGATGCTTGCGATCGGACGAGGGCTGATGTCTCGACCCACGCTGATGCTGCTGGATGAGCCGACCCTCGGTCTTGCACCGATCATTATCGAGGAACTGGGGCGGATCGTGCGAAATCTCGCGCACGAAGGACTGACGATCCTCCTCGCCGAGCAAAACGCCATGATGGCCCTGGGCTGTGCTGACCGCGCCTACGTGCTGCAATCCGGTCGGATCGTGACCTCGGGAAATGCGAAGGAATTGTCCGAAACGACGGAAGTCAAGCAGATGTATCTGAGCGCATAACCCATCCAGTGCCAGGTGGAGCCGAATGAGTAACGAAGAGACGACGGTAAGCGTCGAGAAACGTAACGGCGTCGCGATCATCACGTTACAGCGGTCGGCCCGGCGGAATTCGATGGACCGATCTCTTGTCGACGGAGTTAAAGCCGCTTTGTTGGAGCTCGATCGCAACGACGACGTGGGCACCATCGTTCTAGCGGGTACCGCTCCGGGGTTTTGCGCCGGAAGCGATTTGAAGTTCATCAGCCGACTCGAGCTCGAAGCAATGGGACGGTTCGAGCAAGAGTGCGGCGATCTTGGCCGTTTGCTGGGATATTTGGCAAAGCCCGTCGTCGCGGCTGTCGAGAAGTTCGCAATTGGAGGAGGACTGACGCTGGCGACCTCTTGCGATGTGGTCGTAGCGGGGCGTTCGTCGCTCTTTAGTCTTCCGGAGGTGCCCCACGGTTGGCTGACCCCATGGGGAATCAGGTCCTTGGTCGCCCGTGTCGGGCTCGTCAAGGCGCGCCTTCTCTGCTTTTGTCTCGAAGCGCTCAACTCCGAGGATGCGCGCGCCATCGGCATCGTCGACTACTGTTGCGATGACGGCGAAGCGCTGACGAGAGCGATTGCGATTGCGGAAAAGCTCGCGCAACTACCACGTCCCGCTGTTCGCGCGACGAAGCGCTTCTTCTCGAACTACCTCATGGAAGACGCTGAAACGATGGATTTCGAAGCAAATCGTCTATTTCTCGAGAACTGCCGGGAGACGTCCGCTCAAGCGACGCTCGAGAAATTCAGACATCGCTAAACTACATCCGGCTCACCGACAAGAGGAGCGGTCCAATGCTCTTGGATCTCAATGAAGACGAAGCTTTGGTAAAAGGCAGTCTCGAGCAATTTACCGCAGGCGCACTGCGACCCAGGATCAAGCCCTTCGCCGACAGGCATGAGTTTCCAACCGAACTCGTGAAGGAATTTCTTGCGCTTGGCTTCATGGGCACGGCGTATGACCCGGCTTTTGGCGGTGGAGGGCTCGGTACACGCGGAGCCGCCATTGTGGCCGAGACGCTCGCTCGCGCAGAGCCCGGCTTTGCCGCCATCTTCCTGTGCAATAGCGCTCCCATGACGGTTATCGCTCGCTATGGATCGGATGACTTAAAGAGCAAATGGCTTGAGCCGCTGTGTCGCGGTGACTTTATCGCGTCATTCGGTGTCACGGAGCCGAGTGGTGGGTCGGACGTCGCGAGCGTAAAAATGCGTGCCGTAGAGGACGGTGATTCTTTCGTCTTGAGTGGCTCCAAGGTGTTTTCCACCAATGCTGGCACTCCGCTCCACGGCATTACGACGTTCGTGGCCGTTACGGACCCTGAATTGGGAGCGAAGGGATTGTCCACATTCGTGGTGCCGGTCGGCACACCTGGCTTCCGGGTCGGAAAAGCGAGCCGCAAAATTGGCTGGCGTGTCGCTGACTCCGTAGAACTCTTTCTCGACGACTGTCGAGTTCCCAAAGCGAATATGGTCGGAAATCGCGGCGACGGCTTGAGGCAAATCCTGACGACGCTGAGTATCGGACGGATCCTCGTCGCGGCAACGGGTCTTGGACTGGCGCGCAAGGCGATCGATCTTGCGAAGGTGTACGGCTCCGGTCGTCAGGTTGGGGGCACGCCGATCTTCCAGCACCAAGGGCTGACCTTTCCGCTCGCGGACGCACTGACGAAGATCCACGCAGCCGAGCTGATGATCCGGAACGCTGCGTGTCTGGCTGACGCCGATCGGCCATTTCGGTTGGAAACGTCGATGGCCAAGCTCTTCGCAACGGAAATGGCGGGCGAAGTTGCAGATATCGCTCTGCAGGTGCACGGTGGATACGGCGCATTCGAGGAATTCGACGTGTCGAGCCTCCCAGGCGAGGCCAGAGTGCTGCGTATCCTCGAGGGTACCAGCGAGATCCAGCGGCTGGTCATTGCGCGTGAACTCACCGCATAGCGGATATCTTTCTCAGTACTTCAATCCGGAGCGGCAGGGCACCGTCGCCACAACGGAGTCTGGCGCAGGTCAAAATGCAGGTCTCAAGCATCCGCGCGCTGATGCACGTTTTGGGCGTCAGCTGGGCCAGGAGTGCCGACAGCTCCTCATAGGGCAGGGACGGATGTGGCCCGCGCACCTTGCCTTTCTTTTCGTCTTCGGGAGCAGGTGTTCAAGGCGACGCTGCCAGAGCGCCCGGTTCTCTCCGTTGCTGTGTCCGGCCGCCGTGGCGGCCGAGAACGCCTTCGCCATTGTTTTGACGGACAGGTGTGTGACGAAATGCCAAAGGGAGTAGCGGTGCGCTGGTCGGCAATCCAGCTATGCGTCAAGGTGAGCAATGAGTTCATTCGAGGCTTTCCCGGCAGCTCTGCACGACCGCTATTTGAGGGGGGAGGTGTCGTGTGAGAGGACTGCCCACAGCGCCAGGCGGGGAGATCCAATCTCGCAGCGCAAGTGGACGTCGATTCGACCGGTCTGGTCATGCATCTTGGCGCTGGCGGTGCTCGCGTTCGGCTGCGGTGCCCTTCACGCCCAAGCCGCCGCGTCCCCTGACAAGGAATTGGTCGTGGCGACCAAGGAGGCCCCACCATTTGCGATCAAGCAGCCGGATGGGAGCTGGAGCGGTATCAGCATCGCGCTCTGGAAAAGGATCGCCGATCAGGCACACCTGCGTTTTCGCCTGGTCGAAACCCAGAGCGTGCCGGATCTGCTGGACGGCGTCGCAAACGGCAGATTCGACGTTGGCGTCGCGGCGGTTACAGTGACTGCCGAGCGTGCGCGCAAAGTCGATTTTACACAGCCGTTTTACAACACCGGGCTCGGCGTTGCGGTACCGGTCAACGAAAACCCCTGGGTCGCGATCGGACGGGCGCTTCTCTCTTTCGGATTCTTCCAGGCCGTCGCGGTGCTGCTTGGTTTCGCAATGGCGGTCGGATTCCTGATCTGGATGCTGGAACGGCGCAAAACGGAGCACTTCGGTGGCGGCGCCAAGGGACTCGGCTCCAGCTTCTGGTGGTCGACCATCGCCATGACGCAAGCCGGGGCCGCTCAGAATGCTCCGACAACGCTCCCCGGAAGGATCGTCGCAATGGGATGGATGATCGCTTCCGTGATCGCGATTGCGGTGTTCACCGCCGGTATCACCTCCACCCTGACGCGCAGAGGGCTCGAGGGCGCCGTTCACGGCTTCAACGACCTGCGTTCCGTGCGCGTCGGCGCGGTCGCGAACTCCGCGACGACCGACTACCTCGCTCGTCAGCGGCTTTCGTTTCGAACGTTTCCGGACATCCAGGGCGGCCTCTCCGCGCTGGGGCGTGGGACAATCGATGCCTTTGTTCATGACAAGCCGTTGCTGACCTGGATGGTTCGAAGCGACTTCTCGGCCTCGGCTCGCGTCGTCGATATCAGCTTCAGCAGCGAGAGCTATGCGATCGTACTGCCCAAAGACAGCGCCTTGCGGCCGATGCTAGATCTCGCCGTGCTTGATCAAATCGAAGGTGATTGGTGGCAGCAGACGGTGTTCGAGACCCTTGGTAACGCTCAATCTCGCTGATGATGCCGTGCAAGAAGCACAGTCCGTTCAGGGCTGTCGGAGTCTCATCGGGGGAGCGGAACCGATAAAGTTCCGCACATAGGCCTCGCGAGCGATGCAAACCGTCAATAGCCCTGTGCGCATGCGCGAGTTGCTGTTCCACCAAATCAGCTTCAAGCTTCATTCATCCTCGGCGTGGCGGCTTGGCGCATTTTCTAACATGGCCCCCAAACCACGTGCGTGAGTTGCCGTTGCCGAGGAACTGCTCCAGCGCGCCTTGTCCGTAGGCCAGGTTCGATCCATCGGCCAACTACGCGGGCCAATCATTCCCATCTGAGCGGCCTTCCTTTCGGCGCGGTCTCAACCTGTTGTCGGCAACTGTGCTGGTGCGAGTGCATTCCATGCTTCTGCGAAATGTTCTTCGGTGCTGCGACTGGCGCCACCGGGCGCGCAACGTGGGCGTGCCGCGTCCGCGCCTGACCAGCATTGTCGACTATCGAGGCCGGTTGCCCGCACGCTTTCATTCGTGCAGCATTAGAGTTGATCCTTTTCTCTGCCAGAGCAACTGGCAATTTCGACATCATCCTGACCGCACATCAAGCCGCCCCAACAGGCGATGGTCTCGAAAAGGAGGCCGCGTTACACGCGCGTGCACATCAGTGCTCAGCGCAGTTCCACGAAGCGAGGTTGAAAAAAGCGCAATGGGTTTGTGCGCCGGTCAATCTCTGCAATAAGGCATCAAGCACTTGAACGCAGCAGCCGTCGAGTGGCTTGTAAATTGAAATAGGAGACCGGGTTGCAAACACATTTTTCGCGCATCAATCAGTCCAAGGCCGTCTTCGATGATATTTATGCCCTGGATGATCCCAGGGCATATTTCTCTGTCCTGGGAGATTTGGATTACATGATCCCGGACGTGGCTGAGCCGGTTGTGCGCCAAATTCTGGCAGCGAAGGTTTCGGAAGCCGGCGTCAAGCCGACCGTGCTTGATGTTGGCTGTTCATACGGAATCAACGCAGCCGTGCATCGGTTTCCACTGACTTTCGGGGGCTTGCGCCATCGCTACGCTCGACGCGAGATGAGGGCGATCGGTTCTGAGACATTGGTGCGTCTCGATCGCAATTTTTATGCGGCTTGGCCGGATGTCGGCCTCGCGCGATTTATCGGTCTCGATGTATCGGCGCCGGCGATAAGGTATGCAACGGGTGTCGGTCTGCTTGAGCAGGGCATCGTCGCTGATCTTGAAACGGAGGCGCTCTCGGCGGACAGCGCGGATCTTATCCGATCCGCGGATGTCATCATGTCGACGGGGTGCATCGGCTACGTCACCGAGAAGACGTTCAGCAAGATTCTCGATGCGACAGAGAAGCGTCCATGGATCATTTCGTTCGTGCTGCGAATGTTCCCGTTCGATTCTCTAGCCGCGACGTTCGAGAAGCGTGGCCTCGTGACAGAACGTCTTACCGGCGCGACTTTTATCCAACGTCGTTTTCGCGATGCCGAAGAGTTTGAAAGTTGCTTGGCCAGCCTGGCGGCTCTTGGCGTCGATGCTACCGGTCTTGAGTCGGAAGGGCTGTTTCACGCCGATCTGATGTTGTCACGCCCTGAGGCGGATGCGCGCGCCGCTCCCCTGAAAGACATTGTCACTGTTGCCAGCGGCAGGGGGCGTCCGATCGGACCCCGTTACGTTCATATTGAGGGCGACGACGGCTTGCAGGTCGCGTTGGAGCCGTGACGGGCTCGCTTTCCCAAGATGGGCGTGGGTGTGACCCAGGGACCTGTGCACCCAAGTGGATCATGCGCTGACTCCTGCATGGTTACTTTCCGCCAGTTCAGCAGTCTACAGGGAGGCCTTGCTCATGACAGCTTCGCCGAGTTCGAATCCGTCTGCTTCCGTGCCGTATATCAAGATCGATGCTGTATCAAAATCCTACGATGGAGGGCGGAATGTTGCTGTTTCCAACGTATCGCTCGACGTGCAGCAGGGTTCACTGGTTGCGCTCGTGGGCGGCTCGGGATCCGGCAAGACCACGCTGCTGAAGACCATCAATCGACTGGTCGATCCTGACGTTGGAGAAGTCAGGATCGACGGAGTGCCTGTAAGCGAAGCCGAGCCGCCGATGCTGCGGCGGAGCATCGGCTATGTCTTTCAGGGTATCGGTTTGTTTCCGCATATGCGCGTTGCCGACAACATTGGCGTAACACTCAGGTTGCGTGGTTGGCAGGCGAAGGCGATCGAAGCGCGGGTGGCCGAGATGCTGGATATGGTGGACTTGCCGCAGGATTACGCCAGCCGCTTTCCGCACATGCTGTCCGGAGGTCAGCGCCAACGGATTGGAGTCGCGCGTGCAATCGCCGCCCGACCGCGCATTGTTCTGATGGACGAGCCGTTGGGCGCGCTCGATCCTGTCACCCGCGACAGCCTGGGTTCTTCCTACCGCGAGCTGCACGACCGGTTCGGCATGACGACACTGATGGTGACCCATGACATCCAGGAGGCCGCGCTGATGGCTGATCGAATCGTCGTCATGAAGAACGGCCGCATACTCGCCGACGATACGCCGCACGCCTTGATGATGGGCTCTGGGTCTGACGATCCGGACGTTACCGCCTTAATGGAAGTGCCGCGACGTCAAGCGGAACGTATCGCCGCGCTTTCGACCAGGAACGGACCTGTCCGTGCCTGATGCCGGCGCAGAGCTGCTTTCCAGTGCCCGATTAGACGCTTTGTTCGACGCCTGGCGCCTGCTTCCCACCTATCTCACGCCACATATTGTCCTTTGCGCCACGGCGCTGGCGCTTGGACTGCTCGTCAGCCTGCCGCTGGCTGCTCTCGCAGCGGATCGACCATGGCTACGCAGGCTGGTGCTTGCCATCGCGAGCTTGATCCAGACCATACCGGGACTTGCGTTGCTCGCACTGTTCTATCCGTTGCTTCTTGCGCTCTCGACATTGACGGCACGGCTGTTCGGCTTCGGCATCCCCGCGCTGGGATTCTTGCCGACGCTGATTGCGTTGACGCTCTATGCCATGCTTCCGATCTTGCGCAACAGTGTGGTTGGCTTGAATGGCATCAGCCCTGCTGTCGTCGAAGCGGCAGAGGGCGTTGGTATGACGCCCCAGCAGATTCTGACACGCGTCAAGGCGCCGCTCGCCACGCCTGTCATCATGGCTGGAGTGCGGACTGCAGCTGTATGGACGATTGGAGCAGCCACGCTTTCCACGCCCGTCGGCCAAACCAGCCTTGGCAATTACATTTTTACGGGGTTGCAAACCGAGAACTGGATTTTCGTGCTGTTCGGCTGCATCGCCGCCGCCGGGCTTGCTTTGATCACCGACTTCTGTCTCGGTCTCGTCGAGACAGGGGCGTCCGAACGCAGCAGGAAGCGTGTGGTGTTCGGTATCGCCGGGCTTGCTCTCGGCACGCTCGCCGGTCTCGCGCCGCTGCTCTCGAACGAAGCAGCAACCTATGTCATCGGCGCGAAGAGCTTCTCCGAACAGTTCATTCTGGCGGACCTGATGGGTGACCGACTGAAGGCCGAGGGAGCCGGCGTAACGCGTAAGGATGGGCTCGGTTCGGCTATCGCCTTCCGCGCGCTGGCTCACAATGACATTGATGCTTACGTCGATTACTCCGGCACGCTCTGGCGCAACGTCATCGGCCGCACCGACACGCCACCACGCGAGGAGATGCAGGCGGAGATCGTCCGCTGGATGAAGGCAGAGCAGGGCGTCACGGTACTTGGCGCGCTTGGTTTCGAAAATGCCTACGTTCTCGCGATGAAACGAGAAAGAGCGCATGCACTAAACGTCACGTCGCTTGCCGATCTTGCTCGTGTTGCACCTCAACTCACCATCGGCGATGACCTCGAGTTCCTGGGACGGCCGGAATGGCGCTCGCTTAAGGATGCCTATGGTCTGTCGTTCGGAACGCGACGCTCGTTCAATCCAACGATGATGTATCATGCTCTCGAATCCGGCGAGGCCGATGTCATCTCCGCGTTCTCCAGCGACGGGCGTATCGCGGCGCTTGATCTTCTCGTGCTGGCCGACCCGAAGCATGCGATACCTTCCTATGATGCGCTGATCCTCGTCGCGCCAAAGCGCGCCGCCGATGCACGGCTGAAGCGGGCACTCGTGCCGCTTGTCGGCTCGGTTCCCGTTGAGGCTATGCGCGCCGCTAACCTCATGGTCGACGGCGATACCGACAAGGCTTCTCCGGCAGAGGCGGCGCGAGCCTTGGCGAAGGCCGTGCATTTGCAGTCGCGATAAATGTAAGAACTCGATCAAGGACGTTTTCGTTCGAAGTTCGACCTTCGCCGATGAGTCGTGCTCAAGGTCCCGAACGAAATTGCGCGTCTTGCAATGAACGATCAGTTCGGCAGTGCGGTCGGACTCCGTCGGCAACGTTCTGTCGGTGACGCGAGGCCCCGGTCCAGCTGGGGGCATTTGGATTCATAATGGCGCCACGAATCGTTGTCACGAACGTACAACCGTATTTGGGGATGACAATGCGGGCAAAAAGAGTAGAGAGGGCGGTCGGTTCCAACCAATCGCTACTGGAGCTGCTCCAGGCAGAACTTGCAGCCCTCAATTCGCAAATCGAAGCGATAGAAGAGACACGGGCAGAAACGCAATCGATCGATGAGTTGAGAGAGTGTGCGATCCGCGCTTGTCGACGGATTGACGAGATTCGTTCCATCGTCGCCGCCGAACAGTCGAACGACGCGGCCAACAGCGCAACTCCTGGATCTCCGTCTACGGTTGCTCGTTGAAGCCTGTTCGAGACGCTGTAGGTTCGCCGACCGCGTGGTCGCTCCTGGAATGGCTCTGCGGTGACTGCGTCTAAACAGCCGCGCGAGTCGCAATCAGCCAACTTCCGGGTGTAGCGCGATCAGCAAGATTGCCACCGCGACCACTGCGAGCCAGCATTCAGCGGCGATGATGGCCCATTCGGTGCCAGTTCGATTTTTCATTGGCGCCACCATTTTTCGACAGCTCCGACGTGAGTCTGAGGGGTTCGACGTCGGGGCCGTCTTCGCCAGTGTTTCGGACTATCCGAGTTTGATGCGCTGTGGGGCTCGGCTGATCCGAGCGGTGATCAGATCACACTCGGCTCAAGACGGAAGTGCACTTTGTGCCAATACAACCGGTTCCGTCGCAATGGTTGTATCATAACTCATGCTCGACCAATGTCGTCGTGTCGTGCGGCACCCAACTGTGTTGCCGCGAGCGCATTCCAAGCCAAGCCGAAACTCAATCCGATGGACGACATTTGATCCGCGTTGAGCGCAAGCCTGATTTCCCATCCGCGTCCATGCTGGCGCGAAATCAAAACCTCAGACGACCCAAATCCGCGCACGTCGCGTTTCCACTCGCGCAGCATTAGAATCAATTCCTTCTCTTCCGCGCTCACTTCTATTCTCGACATCGCCATCACCGCGCATCAAGCCACCCCAACCGGCAAAGCTATTGAGCACCGCAACGCCGCGTCAACACGCGCGCGTGCATATCCGACAATGACACTTCATGGCTGTCGTCCATCTCGCTAGCTCCGCTGACACAAGCGACGACCCCGACGTGCTGTCTGAGGGCCGCGCCGGAGTCGCCTTTGCCAGTATTTCGGATTGGCCGAGCCGATGCGCGTGCTTGGTCGATCCGATACACGTATGAGATCACAATCGCCTCGTGATGGGATGTGCAGTCCGTGCCAACAGCACCGGTTCCATCGTCACGATTGCATCATAATCAATCAACAACCAAAACACTCACGCGTGTTGCTGTTCCATCGAATGCGTCTCACTTTGCATTCTCCTCGGCGGTGGTGGGCGACTCATGATCCAGCACTGGACTCGCAAAGTGTGTCGGCTAGCACTCGCCGGGGAACGGAGGCCATGATGAAACGCTGCGACCGCAAGCGCTCCGACATGACGCCGTGCGTGATTACCGACGGCGCGGATGCCTATAGCTTCGAGAGCGATCACGACACCCACCCGATCTGCGTTGGCTGCGGTCGCAGCCCGCAAGTGACCGGCGTGGCCCCACCCGCCGATTGGGCTGAGCAGGTTGCCGATTATCTGAAGGCCGTACAGATGAGGCATCGGCGCTGAAGCCCCGCAGCGGGCCTGCTGTTCGCGCTCCATCAACCGATCAGCGTTAGCTGCCATCGTCCCTTGGAGGGCAGTTCCATCACGCATAGATCGTCGTGCGTCATACCGTCACAGATCAGTCTATCGCGCCGCAATCTCCACATTGGTCCTCACGGCGTCGCGTCAGCCAATGCACCGCGCAGGAGGTTTCCAATCCGGGAGGAATCACGGCTCCAACGAAAAAGCTCCGGGCCTATGTTTGGCCCGGAGCTTTCATGTCGCTTGGAGTCAAGCGAGCGATCAGTACCTGGCGACGGCCGGTCCGCCCAGGTTGAACCTGTAGTTCAGGCCCGCCTTGATGGTGTGCTGGTCGTTGCGGAAGCTGCCGATAACGCCGACATTATCGTGCACGTTGATGGTGCCGAAGTCATAGTACTGGTATTCCAGCTTGCCCGACCAGTTCTGGGTAAACATGTATTCGAGACCAGCACCGACGGTGTAGCCGTCACTGCCGCCGTCGCCGCCGAAGCCGTTTGAGAAGCGCGTGTCAGCCCAGGCATAGCCGCCCTTGACGTAAAGCAGCGCTGGACCCCAGGTGTAGCCGAGGCGGCCGGTTACCGAACCAAGGCCGCGATTGGCGAAGCTCGAACTGGTGTCCAGAAAACTATAGTTGGCTTCAAGACCCATCACCCAGCTCGGCGCGAACTGGTAATCATAACCAGCCTGCACGCCGCCCATGAACACACCGTCATTGCCACCGCCGAAGCCGGGGGCGAGGACGTTGTCGTTGCCACCGAACGCACCACCGACGTGACCACCGATATAGAATCCGGTCCAGTTGTAGATCGGAGTCGGAGCAACATAGGGCGGAGCCTTGGTGTAGGGCTGAGGCGCGAGATCAGCCGCGGAAGCGGGCGCGACCGCGCCGAGCGCGATCATGCTGGCGGTGACGAGCAGAATTTTCTTCATGTTTTGCATTCCAACTTTCTTGTACTGGCCCTGCCCCAAGTTCATCGCCTATCAGACACGTGCGGAATTGCTGTAACTTGGCTGCAACAGGCGGTGCCAAACGCGGGGCCGCTAACGGCGGGTGCGAGGACGATTGGCGTTAGGCGAGTTTGGAACTTTCGTAACGCAGGTGATGCGTTACCGATCACATCCCGGCGCAGCGCGAGGGCGGATAGATCGTTGTCTTCGCATGGAACTCGGGCGAGCCCTCTAGAACGACTGAGAACCAAGCGCGGGCCTGCGGTGCTTGTCGAGCCAAAAGGGAGAGTCACGACTGCCGCTGACGTACGCCGAGAGGTTTGCCGTCAATATCTCTGACAAGATTGATCCAGCAGTAATGCAGGGCAGCATCCCGATGATGGGAGTCCTGAACCAGCCTGTGTCAATGACCGGAGAGGATGTAGCGGCAGATTCGGCCGATGAGCCACGAGATGAGGCCGAGGGCGGCGATGACGCCTCCAACAATTGGGGCAAACGCCACGTCAAAAACACCACCTGAATTGTGCATTTCGATCACCGTGATGGCGCCGGTGGCGACGCAAATGGCCGCAACAAAGCACCCGATCAGATAAAGGGCATTCCCAAGTCTCACTGTCTTCGCGGGCCGTTGTTCCAACTGCTTCGCCTTTGCCTTCAATCCGGTTTCGACAGGCGGCGGATTGCTCCTTGGCGGGTATGCAAATCGTCCGGTCTGGTAGTCCAGGAAAAGCCGGCCGGCGATCCCGCCACGGGCCGATCGAACTTACTTCTTCGCTTTCAGCCGGATCCCGACGAGCGGCGGATTCATTTCGTGGATGGTCCGGGCTTTTACGGACTGAGCGTTAACGCTACCGCGCGAGCACAAAGGCGGAGGTCTTGTCAGGAAGCGATTTGGCCAGTTTATTCGAGAGATTGCAGTACGTTATTTTTATTGTAGAGCGCATTTCCGATGAAAGCCATCGAGCAGATCGTTGCCGGCTACATTGCGTTGAAGGATCGCCAAGCCCTGGAAAAGCTGAGGCACCATCGTCAGCAATTGCTGGATGATGTTCAGATGCACAGCATCCCAGGGTTCAAGCCGTCGATCGTGAGCGATATCCTCCGCGAGGAGATCGAGGTCATCGAAGGCGCGCTGGCGCGCGTAGATGAGGATCGACCATCGTCATGAGCAAAAACTTCGACGAGATCGAGACACTGAAACCAATGGCCTGCGGTGCCATCACCGATCCCAGTCTGAGGATGATATATGAAGCTATCCGCGGCGCGCTAAAGGCCGACGATGAATTCGAGGCAAGCGGCAAAGATCCAAAATTCCGCGTCCGGTCGACGGCCGAATGGAAGCGGCATGCCAGCGATCTTGAGGCGGAGATGCTGAAGCGAGGGCTCGAGTTCGACGTTATCGATTGGACGAATGGTCAGAGTGAGCGGCGAGCAAGCCGGTGAGGGCACTCGCTATTCATGCGTAAACGCCGTTGCGATGGCACCAACGGACAAACGCATAGATGGACCAGACCCGCGACCAGTACATGCCCGGCGCTCCGTCGAGAAAGGCTCGCCAAAGTCGCTCGACCGCGGTGGGATCCAGGCCCGTTGGTGCGATCGCCTGCGGATCGCGCATGGTCCGATCCATGGCGTCCTTCAATCCGCGGCGAATCCACCGGTCAAAGGGCATGACGAAGCCGGTCTTTGGGCGCTCGAAGAGCGCAGGATCGAGCCCGCGCAATCCGATCCGTCGAAGCATATCTTTGCGGCCTAACGGTTGATATCGCGCCTGGTCCGGCAGGGCGTCGACGCTTTCAAACAATACGTGGTCGACCAGCGGAACGCGCTGCTCGAGCGAACTGGCCATGCTTGCTGCATCATTGTCGCGCAGGAGGCGTTCACCCAAGAAGAGACGTTGTTCCATCACGCTAATGGCGGAAACAGCGGTACGGCCTGCCGTTTCGGCCATCATCCGCCGGCGCATCGCATCGGGAAGGCCGTCCACAATCGCGCCCGCGAAATCCGGTGCAAGCAATTCATCCTGAAATCCAGGCAGGAAGAGCGCGTAGGCCATCTGGTATAACGCCAGCAAATCCTCGCTACGATCGACCATGTCCGGAAGCTTCGCCCAGCGCGTCTGAGGCGGCACGGGATGCGAGGATCGTCGCAGGGGCCATGTCAACAAAGATGCAGCCGTGGCCTGCCATTTTCTGGGAAATGCGCGGCCCCGATGACACCACTGCTGCAAGATCGGAAGATCGCGATAGGTCGGATACCCGCCGAACAACTCGTCGCCCCCCGTTCCCGACAGCGCGACGGTAAAGCCTGCTTCGCGAATAGCCCGGGAGATGAAATAGGCGTTCAGTCCATCGAACGTTGGCTGGTCGAGACTATCGAGGGCGTCGTCCAGGCTGTCGACGAACCGCTGCTCGGACAACATCACTTCATGATGCTGAGTGCCGATTGCCGCAGCGGTCTGCCTCGCGAACGGCGCTTCGTTGAGCTGCTGGTCCTCGAACGCGAGCGTGAAAGTATGAACAGGGGCGTCAGCGGTCCGTTGTGCGAGATTCGCCATCGCGGAGGAATCGATGCCGCCCGACAGGAAAACCGCGAGCGGCACATCGCTGGCGAGGTGAAGCTTCATCCCTTCTTCGAGGATCGAGGCAAGCGTCGCTTCGTCCATCGTCGGTTTTGGCGACTCTCCGGGGATACGCCAGAAATCGTGCTCGCTTATTTTACGACCTGTCCCGTCAAACTCGGCGTAGTGACCCGGCGCAAGAAGTTCAACGCCCTGAACGGCGGTGCAAGGGCCGACAACAAAGCCGTTCCATACGCTGCTCGCAACCGCTTGCGGATCAAGACGCGGCGTTCCGAGCAAGCCTGAGGCCAGCAATGCACGCAGTTCGGATGCAAATATCAGCGACCAGGTCGCGTTCGGATTGCTGGACCGTGCGATATAGAGCGGCTTGATGCCGAGCTGGTCGCGCGCAAGCAGAAGTCGTCGCTGTTGCGGATCCCAGCTTGCAAATGCGAACATGCCGCGCAGCCATCCGACTGCCTCCAGGCCATGCAGGCCGAGTGCCCGCAACATGACGGCGGTGTCGCCGCTGGACCGAAAGGATTGCCCTTCGCTCTCGAGGCGTTTGCGCAGGGCGACATAGTTGTAGATTTCGCCGTTGAACGAAATCACGTGCCCGGTTGTATCGTCCACCATTGGTTGGTCGCCGGCGGACGACAGGTCGAGGATCGAGAGACGGCGGTGATCAAGCATGACACCCCAGCCGCGGGCATCCGGCGTTGAAGTCCACGAGCCGTGGCCGTCCGGCCCGCGATGGATCATGGCCTTGCTCATCCGAGCGAGCGCGGCCCGGTTGTTTTCGTCAAGCCGGCCGATGATACCCGAGATACCGCACATTCAATCGTCGCCTTTGCGGCTTGAGCTTGAGCTGGCCCGCACGAGGTAACGTTGCGGAGAACCTACCAAGACTGCTTCGGCAATGTTTCTACGTCGAAAATCCAAGCGGATAAATGGATGCGCCGCCTTTCTATCATTGTTTCGTTAAGAGGAACGAGGCAACCATTAACGCAAAGTCCCGGCTTAAGCATTGAGTAAGCCGAGCTGTGTGAATGTGGGCCCCAGCGAGCATCTCAGTACCTGTCGATGTCGGCAGGCAGGTTTGGATCGATGCACTCAGACCGCCTAAATGTTCTCTTCGTGTCGCAGATGCCTGCGAGCCCGCCGCGTATCGGCGCGCAGGCGCGCATGCACGGTTTGATGACGGAATTAGCTCGGCGCCATGACCTGACGGCAGTCATGCTCGTGGATGACGAGCACGACATCGAGGAATGCCGAACTGCCATGCAGGCCTACTGCCGCAAGGTGGTGCTCGTGCGTAACCCGTTTGGTCGCGATGGGATGCCGAAGCGCCTGCTTCAATTGCGCTCCCTGGTATCGCCCCTCAGCTTCGAGCGTTTGCGAATCACGGCAGACGTAGTGCGGCAGACGCTGGACGACTTGCTTGGGTCGACGCGCTTCGACGTGGTTAACCTCGAGTTCACGTTCCTTGGTCACTACGAGCTGCGCAAGGCGCCGGCAGGAGAGAAGCTTCCGGTATTGGTCGTGGATTCTCACAACATCGACTACGACCTTGCCCGCCAGTACGCCCAAAGCGGCGACAGCCTGTTTCGTCGCCTCTATTCCGAAGTCAATTGGCGCAAGCTTCGGAGGGAGGAGCTCGGGACCTATCGTGACGCAGATGGTGTCTATCTGTGCAGCGCTGCCGACGAACGACGGCTGCTTGAAGAAGTGCCGGAAGCCAGGACCGCCGTCATCCCCAATGCCGCGGATATCGAGTTCTATCGCCCGCGTGCCGACGATCCGAAGCCCGACGGACGCACCGTCGTATTCTTCGGCCTTTTGTCGTATGCACCGAATGTCGACGGTGTCATCCACTTCGTCAACGATATATGGCCGCGGATCGCGGCCAGCCATCCGGATGCGCGTTGCAAGATCATTGGCGGGTCGCCGCCACCTGCCTTGTTGGCGCTGGCAGGGCCCCAAATCGAGTTCACCGGGTTCGTGCCGGATCTGAGACCGCATCTTGCCGAGGCGGCAGCCGTCGTCGTCCCTCTGCGATTGGGAGGCGGGACACGGCTCAAGATTGTCGAGGCTATGGCGATGGGCAAGGCAATCGTCTCGACAACCCTGGGCGCCGAGGGGATCGAGGCCGTGCCGGACCGCGACATCATGATCGCGGACGATGTCGAGAGCTTTGCCGCCCGCGTCAGCGGCTTGCTGGGTGATGCCGATCGCGCTGCGGATCTCGGACGTTCAGCAAGGCATTTGGCCGAAAGCCAGTATGCCTGGAGTTCAGCAGCTCGCGCTCTCGAGAGCTTCTACCGTACGAGACTCGCCATCAGTTGCGGTACGGATGGGAAGGCGCCAGCGCGTCGCCAGCAGCAACGGGGCGTCGAGCGTTGAAGAACCGCTTCAGTTCCAGGAAACGCTTTTCGACGAATTCATAGCTCAGATAAGCGATTAGCAGCGAGACGAGCGCGCCCGCTGTCGCCTGTATTGCCACGGCTGCGCCGTGAGAGCCAAGCCATTCGCCGAGTGCCAGCTCGGTTCGATGAGTCACGAGATAGTACGATATGAAGTGATGGTAGACGTACAGGCCGTAGCTATAGGTCCCGAGAAACATCAGTGGTCGGCTGCAGAAAAGGCGCGATACCAAGGAATGCTTTGGGACAACAAGCACCCAGATGAGGAGACAAGCCAGCAGCACGGTGATGATGGAAGACCGAACCGGAAGGACAAAAGCGTTACCTTGGTCGGTCACCAGGCGCGTCCAGATGAAAGTCAGGGAAAGCAAGGCAAATGCAGTGGTCGCAACGTATGGAAGGGCACCCACCAGTCGCCGAAGTCCGCCCGGTTGTCGGACGACCACGGCGAGAAAGGCGCCGAGGGCCAGACCGTCCAGGCGAAACGGTGTCAACACATAGGTTGTCCACCAGCTAAGTCCCGCCAAGGAGCCGCCCAGGCGGGCGAGCATCGCAGCGACCGATAGGCCAAGGCTGACCGCAATCAACTTTCTCGGTTGCTTTGCGACCAGATATACGACGAGCGGCCAGAAGAAATAGAAATGCTCCTCGATGCAAAGCGACCAGAGGTGCTCCAGATACGAGAATGACCAGTCACCGTTCCATGCGATGTAGACGTTGACTCCGTACAGCCAGGCCCAGGTCTGACGATCTACCAGATAGTCGAGGGTCGGACCACGCAGCGGGCTCAAAAGCGGAGCGACGAAGAAGACAAGCGCGAGCACGCCATAGTAGAGCGGAAAAATGCGCAGCACGCGCCGTATGTAGAAATTGCGAAAGAAGCTGGGATCCTCTCGTGAATCATAGAGGATTCCAGTGATGAGAAAGCCGGACAGGACGAAGAACAACTCGACGCCGTAGGAGCCGTAGTTGGTGATTCCGACGACGATCTTCTCGACAGCGTTGGTCGGCAACGTATTGCCGACGAAGTGCAGTAGCATCACCATCACGATGGCAAGTCCCCGCACGCCGTCGAGCGCAGGAATGTGTCCCTGAAGGCGAGGCCACCGATCGCGGGCAGTTACGTCGGCGGATTCGGTTGCCGGCAGCATACTTGCCGCGGGAGCCGATTCCGCCAGGCCAATTGTTGTCATCGGGACGACGTAACGATGGTTGTCGCGCCGGAGATGCTGCCGTTGGCGAGTCCCTTCAGCGTGTAGGCATCGATCCCGGCGACGATTGGATCGCTCACGGTGCCGATGATCAACCGAAGGTAAGTCATGAACTTTGTCGCTTCGACAGAATTTGCATTGGACGCGAAGATGACATCTTTATTCTGCATCTCGAATTCTGTCGCGATGAAGTAGCCGCCGGGATCTCTCAAATCGAGAATATAGATAACGGGGACAAGGGGCCCGCTATAGCGAGTGCAGTCGACGCCGAGCTGCTTGGCAACTTCGCGTGGTTCTCCTCGGTAGATAAACACGGACCCAGGGTCGGCGTGATCATCCTTAAGGCCGCCCGCCTTCGCCATGGCCTCGGCGAGTGTCAGGCGCCAGGCCCCAAACGAGAACTGCCCCTGTTGCCCGGAAGCGCCCATCGCAAGGAAGGTTTGCGGCTGCGTGAACACATACACCGTATCTTGGGGGCGAACGAAGATGTTGTTTGCCGGTTGGCTGAGCAGCGATCCGAACGGTGCGGTCCCCTGCCGTCCGTCGCGTTCGAGAGTCACCCAGGTATCGAAGCCGGGATTCTTGGGGCCGCCCGCGCGCGTGATGATGTCGAGCAGCCGCTCGCCGCTGGCGCTTGCAGGCAAGCGTGCAGGCGTTCCGACCTCGCCCAATACGCTGATCGAGGTTGCCTTCTGATCCACCAGCGCAACCACCGCCTGTGGTTCGATCGCACGGTCCTGCAGGGACTTCACGATCGCATTCTGGACTTCCTCCGGCGTCCGGCCCGCAGCGCGGATCGAGCCCCCATACGGAACCGTGATGTTGCCTTTGTAATTCACGGCCTGATTGGGCAACGTGACATAATTGCCCTGACGCGTGCCGGCTTCGGTTGGAGTAAACAGGCCACCGGCCATCGATTCAAACAGCGTCACGCTGACCGTGTCGCCGATGCCAAAGCGAATCTCGGGCGGGCCGCGGCGATCCGTGAAAACGCGGTCGATCCGCCTGGAGTTGCGCACTAGGACCCTCTCGGTGTCAGCCGTCAGGCGCACCAGGGCATAGTGCACGCTTTCAGGGTCGGTTTGCCCCGCGCGGACATAGGAGCTTGCCGGTCCCGAGGTCGGCATGGTCGAGCAGCCAGCGAGCGCGATTGTCGCTGTGATGACCAGGGCGCCCAACAGGCGGCCACTGAGACGCGAGGAATTGCCAGCCGAATGCGCCGGCGCCACTTCACGAGTGGTCAGGCGCGGCGTTCGTTGACTACTCTTGCCTGCACTTCTCGGCACGACATTGGACCCTGGTTAACGAAGATTAACGAACGCAGTCTTGGTAAACGCCGGTCTCGTCTTCGCGGTTGCTTGCACGCCCCTTGCGGTCGTCGCCGTTCGGCATCGACCGCCGTATTGCCGGACACAGGCTCGGAAGAAATTTGCGCGAGTAAACATGTACTTACGCGGCATTCACAATTTCCCGGAATATTAAGCGACTAAGCGAAACAGCCCGCCCTGAGCGCCACGCTAGGGGACAAGCGTTAACGAAGCGTTCACTATAAAAATTCAGGAAAGATTGACTTATCGTTGGTGTTCGGAGTCGTGTCTGAGTACGTGTTGGCGCGAGTGCCATTGAGAAGCTGATCGTATCGCTGCGCGGCCCCGCGATCGGGCAAGGCAGGCGATTAACGATCAGCGTGCTGCTTTGGCGACTGGAGTTGACGGGCCCGAGCATGCACGAAGCCGTATTGCGTTCTCAGCGACCAGGCTTGGCGGCTCCGTCCGGCCGGGTAATCGACAGATACGCGATCATCCCGCTGCTGGCCTGCGTCTACGCCACGATTGCCTTTCCCCTGATCCTCGTGACCTGTAGTCCGACGGACTCGGCTTGTCTTTTGGAAGCTCGACCAGAGAGCAAAATCTTTTGGCCGATCCTGTCCGCTGTCGCGCTCGTCGTTGCGCTGCGCAATCGGTCGCGACTTCGCTTTCCGCCGATCCTGATCATACTGTTCGCCTATCTTGCGCTGGCGGGGGCGAGCGTTGCCTGGGCATTCAAGCCGGAGACTTCGCTGATCAGATTTATGCAGCAGGCCATGATCATTGCCTCGATCGCGCTCCCGGCGATCGTTGCAACTCGATCGACCGACCTGCTGCGCGGCTTGTTCTGGTGTTTCTTTATCGCTGCCGTGCTGAACATGCTATTCGTCATGGGCCGGCCGCCGATCGATGTGAAGTTCGCCACATGGGGCTACCCGGGCTATTTCTCGGGCAAGAACTATCTAGGTGAATGCGCTGCCGTTGCATTCCTGCTTGCGCTCCATGAACTGCTTCATTCCGGACGACGACGGATTCTCGGCATCGTTACCGCGCTGATGTCTGTTGCGCTGCTGCTGCTGAGCAATTCAAAGACGGCGCTTGCTCTTGCGGTGCTTGTCCCGGTGTTTGCCTGGACCTTGCTCAAGCTTTCCAGGGCTACCCGTGTTCCGGTGTGGGTGATTGTCGTATCGATACCGATTTGCTGGATGGTTTTTTCGTTCGTCACCGGATTCAGCATGAATCGCGTGTCGTACATGCTGTACGGCGATTCGACTTTCACGGGCCGTACCATCATTTGGGATTTTGCAAATATGCAAATCGCAAAGAAGCCGTTGCTGGGCTGGGGTTATCAGTCGTTCTGGCTGGTTGGGCCCGACGCGCCGAGCATCGTGGAAGCGCCGGGCTGGGTCAAGGAGATGCCCAACGCCCACAATGGGTATGAAGACACATTGCTTGAACTAGGTTATGTGGGATTTTTCCTGCTTGTCGCGTTCATCCTTGCGACGATACACGGCATTGGTCGCCTGGCGCGATTTGATCTTTCGCGGGCATGGATCCTGCTGTCGATCGTTCTCTACGTTGCCATCACGAACGGTCTCGAGAGCACGTGGATGCGCGGCTTCGAAATGCTGTGGGTCGTGTTCGTTATAGCCGCGGTTGAAGCTGCCAGATATTGGAGGCAGGCGCGTCCCGCGGCCAACTCGGCAATAGCCAGGCGTCCAGCAATGCGGCGCATCCACGGACCGCGGTTCAGGCCGCCGTCCACTCCCGTCAATGTCGTGAGGTCACGCTAGCAGGCGCGAAGCCAGTTGGTTCGGCGCCGCAAGTCAGAGGATGCATGTTCAACCGTATGGTCATCGCGACGCGGCGCAACCCTGGTCACCAGACGCTGCGAACGGCCCTGCGACGGCCTTGGCGGTGCTTGGCTGCAACGATGATCTTCGTTGCATGCTCAAGCCATTCGTCTGCTTTTGCTCTCGACTCGATGGAAATACTGCCCTCAGATCGCGCGACGACCTGGCAACCCGGCCTGATGGCCGAGGGTGGGATACCCATCCGAAAAACCATCTGCGCGACGCTGTCGCCTCGTGGCGGCACACTCGATGACGCTGCGGCAATCCAGGGCGCGATCAACGCATGTCCGGTAGGGCAGGTCGTGCAACTGGCGGCGGGACGGTTTCTGATAAATGGCGGCAATTTCCTGCTGCTCAACAAGGCAATCACGCTGCGCGGCTCCGGTCCGGGCCGGACGATGCTCGAAAAGCAAGATGGCGCGAAACCTTTCAATGACCCAGTCGGTGCCAAGCCGTCTCCGCTGGTCGTGGTGGGCCCGTCGCTTTTTTCCAGCACCAGCGATACGGTCAATGCCGTGCGATCGGCGAACCTTCGGAATGACGCCACCAAGGGCGAAAAAACGATCGAGGTCGACGACGCTGCGGGCTTTGTGCCTGGACAGATCGTGCTGCTCGACGAGGCGTCGGCCGCTGATTGGCGTGTCGACCCGCAGGGGCGAGGGGAGATCTGGGCGTCGGAAGATTTCAGGGTTGTCTGGCAAAAGCACAAGCCTGCAATTCAGTATGTCGATGACTTTGCACCCGATGCGTTTCCGTCGACGCCGCAAAGCGCTGGATCGTGGTTCGGGAGACCTGATCGGCCTGTTGCCGAGGTCAAGGAGATCAGCACCGTCTCCGGTTCCAGGATCACCTTCACGACTCCAATCCACATCAGCTATCGGAAGGCAAACGCCGCTCAACTGTCGCGATTCGCGCAGCCGCATGTGAAACACGCGGGCGTCGAAGATCTGGCGCTCAAGGGGGGCGACGCGGGCAATCTTCGCTTCAATTGGGCTGCATCTTCGTGGGCGAAAAACGTCGACAATTCGGTTTGGCACGGCGAAGGCTTTGCAGTTCACAGCTCCTTCCGCGTCGAACTGCGCGAGTTCTACGTGCACGACGCAGCCTGGGCTCAACCCGGCGGAGGCGGATATGCTATTAGCCTTTCCGCCGGATCCTCGGAAGTTCTGATCGAGAATGGAATTGCCGTGAGGGCCAACAAGCTGGTGGTGGCGCGCTCCGCCGGGGCCGGCTCGGTGGTCGGCTATAACTACATGGACATGGGCTACATCAATACGAATGGAGCCTGGATCGAAACCGGGCTCAACGCCAGCCACATGGTGGGCGCCCATCACGTTTTGTTCGAGGGCAACTACGCGCAGAACGCCGACAGCGACGACACTCACGGCAACAGCATCTATCACACGTTTTTCCGCAACTATCTGCGTGGCGTCCGGGCAGCGTTCGACAATCAGGCGGGCGGGACGATCGATGATCTGTCGCAGCCTCGCAATGGGCCGCGGCGCGCCGCCGGCCTGATGGCGTATTCCTACTGGATGTCCTTCATAGGAAATGTTCTCGGGATTCCCGGTCAGATGAGCGGCTGGTCGTACGAAACCCGCTTTACCGACGCAAAGCCCGGCGTCTGGATGCTCGGCTGGGACGCCGTGAAGCCATATCCGACGGACGCAAAGGTTGCGATGTCCACGATTCGATATGGCAATTTTGATTACCTCACCAACAAAACGCACTGGGATTCCGGAAGCGGGGATCGCGCCTTGCCTGCTTCCATGTACCTCGCAGGCCGTCCCGCGTTCTTCGACGCCGGGCGCGGATACGATTGGCCTTGGGTGGACCCGGTCGGAGAGACGAAGCTTCATGTGCTTCCGGCCAAAGCGCGCTATGACGCCGGCACGCCGTTCGTGCAGCCGAATTTGGATGGATCGGCACGCAAAAGTCCGCAGTGAACGCATATCGCGTGACAATGATTAAACATGTTTCGAACGGGCGCATCATTGCGTCAATGCGTCACCTGACCGGCGACGAGCTCAGAGGCTAACTAGGCCAGCGCCCCGATTCAAATGCTGCAGACGTCGTTAACTACAATAGAAGCTAAGGCCTTCTGATCCGCGCGGACGTTGGGCATTTCTGCACGTTTTGGTTTAATCAGATTGCCGTTTCGCTATCCGGTTAGTCTCCGGAAGAGGAATTTGATGCGCAAATCGGTCTTTCACGAGGATTGGTGGCTGGATGCGCTGGCTCCCGGTAGCTGGCGCGAAGTCACTTGTTCGCGTGGCGGGCGCGTCGTGGGTTCTCTCCGGTTCGTCACGCGTACTGAAGGCGGGATGAGCATCTGCGAGATGCCTCAAATCACGCGCTTTCTCGGACCGACAGTCACGCTGCAGTCCGGCAAGACGGAAGCGCGCATGCGGTTGGCGCATGCGGTCATCACTGATCTGCTCAAGCAGGTCGCGGATTTCGATCACGTCGAGATGACGCTCGATACCGGGTTCAGCGATGTCGCCGCGTTCCTCGCGTGCGGCTACGAGGTGCGGGCGCATCCGACCTTCATGCTCAAATGCACGAGCCCCCGAGACGAGCTCTGGTCGGGATTGCGCGACAAGACGAAGAACGTGATACGACGCGCGCGGGAACGGCTCGTCATTCGCGAAGTCACTTCCGCAAAATACTTCGTGAAGTATTACCAAGCCAACCTGGAGGGCGCGAAGTCGTATTTCGACCTCTCGCGATTGGAAGCTGTCTATGCCGCCGCGAGCGAGCGACAGCAATGCAAGATCCTGGCGGCGGTGGACTCGAACAACAACGTTCACGCCCAGGTCTTCTTCGTCTGGGACCACAAATTCGTGCACTATTTCCTGTCGTCGCGGGACAGGAGCATTGCGCATCCAGGCGCAGTAAGTCTGCTCCTCTGGAGTGGCATCGAGCTGGCGCACGAGCGGGGCCTTCATTTCGATTTCGATGGCGGAATTGAAAACGAGGCGCGATACAAGTTCGTTGTGGCGTTCGGCGGAGAACTGGCCAATCGCTTCGACGTCAGCCGTTCCACCATTCGTTACCGGCTTCACCGGCAACTACGCAGAGTTCCCCAAGCGCTACTGCGGCGTCTCTCGGCTGGCGCCGCCGCCAGCGACGTCAACGATCATGGCGTACGGCTCAACCATTTCCCGTCGTCTTGAGCGGATCGCTCCCGCAATTTCAATGCGCGCCATTAACTAAGGTTTTACAAACACGTGCATCAGCGACCGATTTTGAAATAAGCAGGGGGGATAGAAGCAGAATTAATTTGGAGGCGTTAAGATGCGCGTTCTCGTGAGCGGACATCTCGGCTACATCGGAACAGTGCTCACCCCGATGCTACGGCGTGCCGGGCACGAAGTCGTGGGCCTCGACAGCGATCTGTACTCTCGCTGCACATTTGCAGAGGGCGGGTCGATCGTGGATGTGCCGGCCATCCGCAAGGACACGCGAGACGTCGAACTTGCCGATCTGAAGGCTTTCGACGCGGTCCTGCATCTTGCCGCGCTGTCGAACGATCCGCTCGGCAATCTGAGACCCGGCCTTACCGACCAGATCAATCATGTAGCCAGCGTGCGCCTCGCGCAACTGGCCAAGCAAGCCGGCGTGCGACGGTTCGTGTTCGCGTCCTCCTGCAGCAACTACGGCAAGGCGGGCGACGGGATGATCGACGAAACCGGAGCGCTCAACCCGGTGACTGCCTATGGCGAATCCAAGGTGCAGTCGGAGCGCGATATCGCCGGCCTCGCCGGTGACGGATTTTGCCCGGTCTACCTGCGACCCGCAACGGCTTACGGCGTATCTCCCCGGCTCCGATTCGATGTCGTGCTGAACAATCTCGTTGCCTGGGCGGTGACAACGCGAAAGATCTTCTTGAAATCGGACGGCACGCCCTGGCGGCCCATCGTTCACATCGAGGACATCTCCCGCGCCTTCATCGCGGCGATGGAAGCTCCCGAGGCGGCGGTGTTCAATGAGGCTTTCAACGTCGGCCAGACGGCGCACAACTACCAGATTCGCGATCTCGCGAAGATTGTCGCTAATGTTGTCCCTGGCTGTCAGATCGAATTTGCCGATGGCGCCGGTCCCGACACGCGGTCCTATCGCGTGAGCTTCGAAAAGATCCGAACCCGGTTGCCGGAGTTCAAGCCGCAATGGGATGCGAAGATGGGCGCGGAACAGCTCTATAAGGCTTACCGGGCCTCGGGCATCACGCTCGAAGAGTTCGAAGGTCCCCGGTATCAGCGTATCAGCCACGTCAACAAGTTGCTGGCGGACGGTGTGCTCGATGCGGATCTCCGCCATGTAAAGTCGAGGCAGGGTGCCGGGCAATCGGCTCTCGCCGCGAACTAAAGCACGTGCCGATCGATTTGACACACCAGGAGGACGGCGTGTCGGCGGCAGACGATGTCACAAGTTCAGGCGCAAAGATCTTTGCGCTTGCCCAAAGGATCTACCCGATCTGCCGCAGCATCACCGGTAATGGTGTGCGGCAGACCCTTCGGGAGATCGGCGCGCATATCTCGCTTGATGTCCACGAGGTGCCGACCGGTACACCCGTTCTCGACTGGGTCGTGCCGCGTGAGTGGAACATCCGGGACGCATACATCAAGGACCCGCGGGGCCGGAAGGTCATCGATTTCAACGAATCGAACCTGCATGTGATGAGCTACAGCGTGCCGGTGTGCCGCACCATGTCGCTGGACGAGCTTAAGCCTCACATCTTCACATTGCCCGATCAGCCGGACCTTGTCCCGTACCGAACGTCCTACTACCAGGAGAACTGGGCTTTCTGCATGACCCACCGACAGTTGGAGCAACTGCGGGACGATAGCTACGAGGTCGTGATCGACTCGACCCTCGCCGACGGGCATTTGACCTATGGTGAGTATTTTCACCGGGGAGAGTCAGACGACGAGGTGCTTCTGTCGGCGCATATTTGCCATCCCTCGCTCGCCAATGACAACTGTTCCGGCCTGGCCCTGCTAGCGGAGCTCGCGAGCCGCATCTCCCAGATGCGAACGCGATACAGCTATCGGTTTCTCTTTGCGCCAGGAACGATTGGCGCGATCACCTGGCTTGCCCGCAACGAGCATCGTGTGTCTCGCATCAAGCATGGCCTCGTGGTGTCAATGGTCGGCGACGGCGCCGGCCCGACATACAAGAAGAGCAGGCAGGGCGATGCTGAAATCGACCTTGCGATGATGCACACGCTGCGGCATTGCAAGCTGACGCCGACGATACTGGAGTTTTCGCCCTACGGCTATGATGAGCGGCAATACTGTTCGCCCGGGTTCAACCTGCCGGTGGGATTGTTCCAGCGCAGCCGCTTCGGTGCTATCCCCCAGTATCACACCTCGGCCGACGACCTGAGCTTCATTCGGCCGGAGCACCTCGGGGAATCCTTCCGCATCATTTCCGAAGTCATCGACCTGCTCGAAGGCAACCGCAGCTACTATAACACGTTGCCGAAGGGCGAACCGCAGCTGGGCAGACGCGGACTCTATGGTGCGATCGGCGGCGACAAGGACGCCGCCGCAGCCAACATGGCGATGCTGTGGATTCTAAATCTGTCCGATGGACACCATTCGCTGCTTGATATCGCCGGGCGTGCCGACCTGCCGTTCCCGGTCATTCTGAAGACAGCAAAAATGCTCGAGCGCCACGAGCTCCTCGCGCCTGCGCGGTAAGCGCTCACGCACCCTGAAGCGGCCAGTTCAGGTCTTTATCGGAGATTGTGCTGACGGCCAGAGGCCAGCTGATGCCGAACATCGGATCGTCGTATCGGACGCCGTTGGCAGCCGAAGGCTCGTAGAATTCCGAAATCAGGTAATTGACCTGAACGTTATCGCTCAAGGTTTGAAAGCCGTGTGCGAACCCCTTGGGGATGTAGAGCTGCGAACCGTTCTCCGCCGAAAGCTCGAAGCCGCGCCATTGGCGAAAGGTCGGCGAGTTCGCACGCAGATCGACGATGACGTCCCAAATCGATCCGTTCAAGCAGCGCACGAGTTTAACTTCGCCGTGCGGCTCATTCTGGAAGTGCATTCCGCGCAATGTCGCCTTGCGCGAGGAGCTCGAGATGCTGTGCTGGGGAAATCTGGTCACGAGCCCGTGTGCGCGAAACTCGTCTTCGCAGAACGTGCGCGCGAAAAAGCCGCGCTCATCGTGTGCAGCCTCGAGTTTGACGAGCCACACTCCGTCAAGTCCTGTTGCTTCAAAGCGCATGGAACGTATCCACTCCCGGCCGAGAGGCCAATTGTCGACGACCAGTTCTATACAATTTTACTAAAATTTTCAGCATTTGCGTGGTTTACCTTGTTGTTCGATATCGCTTCATATTGTTCGCTTTCATACGATAAAATTCAATCTAACGAGCCCGATTTAAGCGCCGGCAATCCTATATTCGGCAATCCTATATTCATGGTACGGCCCAATGAACGCTCACTCGAGATTCGAATCGCTTCGATCGAAATCCTCTCACGGTAACTGCCGTCTGTGCGGCGCGACGTTGAAATCGACGTTTGTCGACCTGGGAATGTCGCCTCTGTGTGAAAGTTTTCTCACAGCCGACCAGACCGACGCCATGGAGCCGTACTATCCGCTGCACACCGTGGTTTGTGGATCCTGCTTCCTGGTACAACTCCAGGAATACGTCAAACCGGAGCATATCTTCACCGAGTATGCCTACTTCTCGTCCTACTCGACGTCGTGGGTGGAACATGCGCGGCGCTACTGCGAGATGATCAAGGCCAGGCTGAACCTTGGTGCCGAGAGCCGCGTCTACGAGATCGCGAGCAACGATGGTTACCTGTTGCAGCACTTCCTGCCGCTCGGGGTGCCGGTCACGGGAATCGAGCCGGCGGCCAATGTGGCCGAAGTTGCGAGGCAGAAGAACGTCCCGACAATGGTCGAGTTCTTCGGCCTGGAGCTCGCGCAGAAGCTGGTCTCGGATGGCAAGCGGGCCGATCTGATTATCGGCAACAACGTGCTGGCCCAGGTTCCGGATCTAAACGATTTCACCGCCGGAATGGCGTGCCTACTCGGGCCGCAAGGCGTGATTACGCTCGAGTTTCCGCATCTTGAGCGGCTCATCGACGAAAATCAGTTCGATACCATTTATCACGAGCATTTCTCCTATTTCTCGTTGGTAACGATTGATCGTCTGGCGCGGCGGCACGACCTGAAGGTTTTCGACGTCGAGCAGATCCCAACGCATGGCGGCTCGCTTCGCGTCTATCTCTGCCGCGCCGACGCGACTCACGCTGTCTCCGCCGCCGTGACCGCACTGCTGGCCCATGAGCGCCGGATCGGCCTTGAAGACATAGGTCAGTACGAGCAGTTTACATCGCGGGTTCATCGCACCAAGCGCGAACTGCTGTCGTTCTTGATCGCGAGCAAGAACAAGGGCGCGCGGATCTGCGGCTATGGCGCTCCCGGCAAGGGCAACACGCTGCTGAACTATTGCGGCATCGGAACCGACTTCCTCGACTTCACCGTGGACCGCAACCCCTACAAGCACGGCCGCTATACGCCGGGAATGCACATTCCGATCCTCCCGGTCGAAGCCATCGACGAGGCTCGCCCCGACTACCTGTTCATCTTGCCCTGGAATTTGAAGAGGGAAATCGTCGCGCAAATGCGGCATGTCGCGGACTGGGGCTGCAAGTTCATCGTTCCGATTCCTAACGTCGAAATCATTGATCCGCGTGAGGTTGCGCCATGAAGGTTGTCCTTTTTTGCGGCGGTCTCGGTACGCGGATCCGCGAGTATTCGGAAAGCATACCGAAGCCGATGGTCCCGATCGGCCATCAGCCGATCCTCTGGCATGTGATGCAGTACTACAGCCAGTACAATCACAATGATTTCATATTGTGCCTTGGCTACAAGGCGAACGTGATCAAGGATTACTTCCTCAACTATCGCGCGACTGCGAACAGCGACTGCGTGATTTCGGAGTACGGCAAAAAGGTCGAGCTGATCGGCGAACATCAGCCGGACTGGCGGGTTTCTCTGGTGGATACAGGGACATGGCGCAACATCGGGCAGCGCCTGCTGGCCGTCCGCCATCTCGTCAAGGACGAGGAGATGTTTCTTGCGAACTACAGCGACGGGCTGACCGACGCGCCGCTGCCTGATGTGATCCAGAAGTTCAAGGAAAGCGGAAAGATCGGTTGCTTCGTGGCGATCCATCCACCGATCAGCTTCCACCTTGCCGAGTTTGATGCCGAGGGGTCGGTGCAGCGGATTCGCTCCAGTCAGGAGTCCGAGATCTGGATCAACGGCGGCTACTTCATCTTCCGCAACGAAATCTTCGACTACATCAAGGAAGGAGAAGAGCTCGTCCAGGAACCGTTCAACCGTTTGATCGAGGGCGGTCACCTCATGGCCTATCGCTATGAGGGCTTTTGGCGCGCCATGGATACCTTGCGCGACAGACAAGTGTTGGAGGACATGGTGGAGCGCGGCGACACGCCGTGGCGGCTGAATCACTCGTCGGTAGCCAGCGCGGCGTAACCGGAATGAGAGCATTGCAGCTTGCCAGGCCCGGAGACCGTCTGTCGATCCTGTGCCTCGGCGCCCATTCGGATGATATCGAAATCGGCGCGGGAGCGACGCTGCTGGGTCTGATCGAGCGCGGTATCAAGCTGGACGTGCACTGGTGCGTTCTAAGCGGTGGCGCCATACGGGAGGCTGAAGCCAGAGCGTCGGCGGCCGACTTCTTGTGCGGGGCTGCATCCGCGAATGTCGAGGTGCTGTCGTTTCCCGATGGATTTTTCCCGGAAATGGGAGAGGCCATCAAGGAATGGTTTGAATCGCTGAAGCGGCGGATCGAGCCCGACGTCATTCTGACGCATCGCAGGGATGATGCTCACCAGGACCATCGTCAGGTCTGCCGCCTGACCTGGAACACGTTTCGTGATCATCAGATTCTGGAGTACGAGATCCCGAAGTGGGATGGCGACTTCGGTCAACCCAACGTTTACATGCCGGTATCGGCGGCGGCGCTCGATCGTAAGATTGAACTCCTGCTCAAGCATTTCGGGACGCAGCGATCCAAGCAGTGGTTCGATGCAGACACCTTTCGCGGCCTCGCACGGATTCGGGGCATGGAGTGCAGGGCTACGGAACGCTTCGCCGAGGCATTTTTCGGGCGAAAGTTGACACTGATCTGACGATGGTTGCGTGGACGTCACGCAGCCTGTGAAGTTTTGATTGCAGGGTGTATCTCAAGGCGCACGATATGAGCACGCTATTCTCAAGCATCTTTCGCGCTGGTGACCTGGTGGAGGTCAGAAGCAAGGAGGAGATCCTCGCGACGCTGGATGCCAACGGCCGCCTGGAGGAAATGCCCTTCATGCCCGAGATGCTGAAGCATTGCGGCAAGACGCTTCGCGTCGGCAAGCGAGCTCACAAGACCTGCGATCCGGCGCTCGGTATCGGCGGGCGCAAGATGCTGAACACGGTCCATCTCGAGAACATCCGCTGCAACGGCGCGGCTCATGACGGCTGCGAGGCGGCCTGCCTGATATTCTGGAAGGACGCCTGGTTGAAGCCGGCAGGCGAGAAAGGGCCGTCGCCAGATGGCGCTGGCAAGCCGTTCAGGTCTGGCGGCTGCAGCGAGGAAACGCTGTGGAGCACGATCAAGCATCCGCCGAAGGTCGGCGAAACCGAGCCGACCTACGTTTGCCAGAACACACAGGTCAAATTCGCCACGCAACCCCTGAAGTGGTGGGATCCGCGTCAGTATGTCGAGGACTACACTTCGGGAAACGTTCGGTTGCAGGACCTCGTCGCCGGATTGACTTTCTCGGTCTGGCGCACGGTCACCGAAGCAGGGCTGGGCATTGGCACCGCGATGCGCTGGATCTACGACACATTCCAGCGCATGAGAGGCGGCGTACCTTACCCGATCAGGCCCTTCGGTGTGCCGGAGGGTAGCAAGGTCCCGCAGTCCCGGCTTGATCTGCAGGTGGGCGACGTCGTGCGCGTCAAGCCGTACAAGGACATCCTCGAGACACTGGACTGCAACTACCGCAATCGAGGCCTTTATTTCGATCCGGAGATGGTACCGTTCACGGAACGCGAGTACGAGGTCGAGAGGCGTCAAAAGCAGATCATCGACGAAGGTTCGTGCAAGATGGTCCGTTTCAAGACGGACGCGATCATCCTGAAGGATGTCGTGTGTGAGGCGCGCTATGCGATCTGCCGCCGCTTCTGCCCGCGCGCCATCCATCCCTATTGGCGGGAAATCTGGCTTGAGCGGGTACCTCAAAGCCAGAATCCGGCGAATTGAACGGGAACGACGCGTGCATCGGAACGAACGCACCGATCAGTATTTTGCGGACAACAAGCCATACTCTGGCCTTGGCCGCAGGTCGCTGCACAGCGGCGTGGCGTTCATTGCTGCGCGCGGATTGAATATCTTCGTTCAGTTGGCCTCCACGATCGTACTGGCGCGACTGCTCGCACCGCATGATTTCGGGTTGGTGGCCATGATGCTGGCCCTGATCGGCTTTGCTCCCCTTTTCGTCGATCTCGGGATGAGCGAGGCCTCCGCCCAGCGGAGCAGCATCTCGCGCGCCGAGGTCAGCACGTTGTTCTGGCTGAATGTTCTGATCGGCGTCGTGCTGGCTGTGGTGCTGGCCGCGTCCGGCCGGTGGATAGCGCGTGCCTTCGGCGAGCCATCGCTCGCGGGCATGGCGTTGGCATTATCGGTGACCTTCCTGATGATGGCCTTGTCGACGCAGCACTATGCGCTGATGCGTCGGGCAATGCAGTTTCGCCGCATCGCGATAATCGACATATCGGCGAACATCATCGGAAGCGCTGCAAGCGTTGGACTGGCGCTTTTGGGCTGGGGCTACTGGGCGCTGATCGCCAAGCCGATCATAACGTCGGCTTTGACCGTCGTGGGAGCCTGGACTGCCTGTCGATGGATACCGGGCAGGCCGAGGCTCACGCCAATGGTCAAGGAACTGCTGCGGTTCGGGCTGGGAGTCACCGGCTTCACCATGACGGATTACTTCGCTCGTTCGGCGGACAGAATCGCGATGGGGTATTTCCTCGGTGCAGGGCCGCTTGGCTATTTTCAGAACGCCTTCACGATCTACAACAACCTGCTGTCGATTCTCAGTGAGCCGCTGCATAACATCGCGGTTTCGGGGCTGAGTAAGCTCCAGCACAGTGCGGCCGAACTGAAGCGCTCCTGGGAAGGCGCGCTGTCATTGCTTTGCTACTTTTCGGGGCCTGCCTTCGCGGCCCTGGCCGTGAGCGCTCATGACATCGTGATCGTACTTCTCGGAGAGAAATGGTCTCCCGCGGGCCCCTTGCTCTGCATCCTCGCCATTCGCGGCATTGCCGACTGCATCGAGCGAACTCTCGGCTGGGTGCATGTCGCGGTCGGGCGTCCCGATCGGTGGATGCGATGGGGCATCTTCAGTGCAATCTGCCAACTGGTTGCGCTTGCAGCCGGACTGCCGTTCGGCGTGGTCGGAGTGACGATCGCCTATACGGTCACCATGTTTGTGCTGTTCGTTCCTGCGCTCGTCTATGCCGGCAGGCCTGTCGGGATCACAATCGGGGACGTCCTGCGCGCGACAGCGCCGCAGACCATTGCTGCGCTGGTCGCGGTCGCGGTCGCTTTCTCGATACAGGAGGCATTCCTGCAGGAATTGCCGCGGTTGCTGCGAATTCCCGTCGCGAGCGTGATCTGTGTGACGGCCTACCTGACTGTCGTGGTCGGGGTCTTCAGGATCACGCGGCCACTGCAACTCGCGTGGTCCTTGCTACGCGATTTCGGCATTGTACGACTGCAAGTCAACTCCTGATCCTGGATTACGCCCATGACCTCCTTTGAGCGCTTCCTGATTAACTTGGACACGTGGCCCGCCGGGGCATTTCTGAGGATCGGCCTCGGCCTTTGCATTCTGCCGGTCTTCCGACTGCTGTCAGGCGGCGACGATCGTATCGTGGTCGCGTTGACGATGTTTCTCGCCCTGCTGCTCGCGCTTCGCCTTGGTCCAGCCGTGTGCCGACGTGTTCTTCCGTTTTCGCGCGAAGCGAAAGATCTGTGGTTCAAGCGTCGCAATCTTGGCAAGAGGTACGACTCCTACCAGTGGCAAAAGCTCTTCTGGATGGGGCTGGGCATGCTGCCCTACGCGCTGATCTCTGGAGGATTGGGGCGCGGGGAAATTGTGCTGCTTACGATCTGTACGATCGGCGGCGGAGCAGGGCTGCTGCTTTGGCGTAGGACCGGCCAGCTCAGCGTCGGTGCCGCCACTGCGAAAGCGACGAAGTTGCCGCCGGCCGCGGTCGCGTCGACGCCGCCCTAGGACCGGGCCGCCCTATATTACGGGAGCTTGCGGCACTCGGTGAACCTGTCGCCGTCCGGCGTTTCCGTCCTCTCGAGGCAATGGGCCTTATCGGTAACCTTGCCGGCTACGACAAAGTCGTAGGCCTGGTTTTTGAAGACCAGCACGTAACGGCCGGGCGAGAGGACGAGATCGGGGCTCACTGGCTGCAGCTCGACCATCTCGCGGTTTTCAGGGACCGGCGCTACGGTCAGGTCGACGGAAACGGACCGGATCGCCCAGGCATCGTTGGCCATAGCGACTGCCGGTGACGACGGTGTTCGTGCGACCTGGGCGAGAATGCGCAACTGTGCGTTGTCGGGCGCGCTTGTCATAAGCTCACGCTGATACGCGACAAACGAAAGCGGCCCGTGCGGCACCACAGCGGTGCCCGGCTTCGTGGTCAATACCGACACGGCGATCCGGCTGTCGGGAAGCCGGATGTTCATCGGCTCGAGTCGGATCATCCGCCCGTTGCTTGACGCAAAAATCCCATATGTCGTCGGCAGTGAACGTGCGGGTGGTACGGTTGCAGCTGCTTCGATCGGAGCACGATGTACGAAAGTGGCAATTGCCGGCTTCAGCTTGCGTCTGCTTTGCGGTGGCGGCTGAACGGGCGTCGCGTTCGAATGGCTGACAACCTGGGGTGCTGTGCTGAACAGGGATGCAACATTGCCCCGCATGAGCATTCCGGTCCCAATCGCCAGCAGAACCGTTGTTGGAGCGAGGAACCATACAAAGTTGCGCACTTTCCATTCGCTGGTGACCGAACGTCGGTCCCGCGGCGAGCTCTGAAGTTCTTCGGCGATCAGCTTCTCGATTAGTATCGTCTGCTGTTCCCGCACCGCGACGCTCGCCTCGGCAGTGCTGCTGTGCACGGGCGGTAGACGGATTGACGCCGGTGGCACCGAGTTCGGACCTGGGTCCGCGGCCGGACTGAATCCCTCTCCTTCATCTGCCTCAGTCGTGTACAAGGCTACGGCTGAGCCGGCATGCGAGTCCGGTGGCGCTGGCTGCGGGCGGTTGTCGGATTCCTCCGCTGAAACATCGTTTGGATCGGCCGCAGGGGGGACGGGCTCGTCGTCTGGTCCGGCATCGGGCCGAGACACGTTCGTCCGGCGTCCGATGTTCTCCGCGGCCTCATTCAGGCGCCGACTGACCTCATCCTGCGGGAGCACAATCGGCTGCAGGGGTTGCTCCAGGTCAAGGAGCGGATGAGCTTCATCCGTCGGTCCACCCTTCGGCGAGCTCGGATCCTCGCCAAGGACCGTCGGATGCTCGTCGGTCGGACTGTCTGGCGGTCCGGCGGGATCGCGCTCCGGATTTGCGGGCTCGCGCAGGCGGGCTTCGACGAATTGCGTCCAGGCGCCACGCCGTCGCAGAGGTGCAGCAAGCCTGTCTGCCTGACGTGGCAAAGGCGGCGCATTCAGGATGGCCGCTTGAGCCGAGGGAAGCTGACTGGAGCGTTTCATGCCTGGATACGCAGCTTGACGTTTGTCCACCGTTGCGGACGTTCGCGACACCCTTGCGATCATATGATCGAGATCGCCTACCTGCTGGGATGTAGCAGCCGCCGCTTAACAGGGCGTTAACCATAAACCGGCGGAAATGCCGCATTGCTCCGTACCACCCGAGGTGACGATTTCAGGCGGCTGCTGGCAGCTCAAAGGATCCGGCGATCTGGCGCAGACGGTTGGCTCGTGCGCTCATCAGGTCGGTGTGAGCAATACCGAGGATGTCGAATACCGTCTGTATGCGGTAGAGCCAATCGTGCCTCAGCGCGGCTTCCCGGACGTTTGCGTTCTGAACCGCTCGCAGTCGCGCCGGCTCTGCGTCCAGCGCTTCGAGGATCTGGCAAATGTGCGGCGAATCGAAGGGCACATGAATGACGGCATCGGGCCAGTCGAACTGCCGTGCAAACTCTTCGGTGCGGGGCGCTTCTCCGACCATCACTGCCCCGGCTGCAGCACCTTCATAATAGCGAGCGGAAATCTCGTCTCGGCCCGCCGTGAACTCCGGGTTGTTGACGTGGCTGCGATTGGCAATGAAATAGCGGCTGCGCTGGAGGATATTCGCAATCATGATGCGGTGTTCTTCCGGATTGTCGACCCGGAACGTTCTTTCCTTCCGGTTCGAACCGCTCGCCGCCACAGTGTCGTAGTAGTAGAAGAAGCGCTCTCTCTCGGCGCCGGCCAGCAACGCGGCGTGGGTCGTCGCCGAACGACGTCCGATGTTGCACACGGCGATCGATCGCTGCTGCTCGGGCTTCGGCGCGAACCGCTCCACGTCGACCGCCAGCGGCAGATAGCTGCACGGTCGACCCGCTATGCGCGCGATCTGCGGTGCGCAGTGATGCAGGCCGACGAATATATGATCAAATCCGGACAGGAGCTCGATCAGATACTCCGGGATATCGTCTGCCCAGACTTCTGTGATGAAGCATGCGGCCTTGCGACACCGCTTGCGCCAGTCGGGAATCGCGGCGAGCGCGTGGAGTTGATACGCATTGCTGAAGATCGGAAAGAACAGTTCGTAATCGCGTTGCAGCCGCAGCTGCGGCGGGGAGGGTGCCAGCACGTCTGCCAGTTTGGTCGATCCTGATGCAAGGCGCGTCCATTTGTAGACTCGCCGCGAGAACTCCAGTGCAGCACGATCTCGAACATCGAACCGATCGGCGCGCGTCATCGCCGCCAGATTGTCCTCAAACTCATAGCTGAGGCAAAATGCGACAAGATCGGAAATCCGACGCTGCGAGAGGAGTAAAACCTTGCCTTCCACGAGGCGCTGCCTCCGATCTATCAAATGCCGGAAAAGTGCCGGCCACACGACTTCCGGAATCCCCCGACCAGCAGCGGGTTGCGCGGTGATCGTCGTCACGAACGGTGCCAATCAACGTAAGTCCATACGCTATTTAATCTTGTTTTGTCCAAGTTTTCCCGAAATTGGATAATGCGAGCCTGTCATTGAAGTTCATTGCACGCGCATGGGCATTCTCGCCGAGCCGTTGCGAATGCAAGCACGAGGATGCATCGACGAATGCGCGTTAACCTGGAGAAGTTAAATCTGGAACTCGCTGACAGTTGCGAAGAAGGTCAGCGGACAACGATTGAGTGCGCGTTAACCCGAAAAAGTTAAATCTGGAACCGCCTGACAACAGCCGGCTTCGATGATGCGCAACGCGCTCTGCGGCAACCGCGAGAATTAGCTATAAATTTCATTTAACATGCGCCGAGCCCACGTTGGCGATGAACGCGTCGGGAAAATCCGGTAGCGTGCCGCATCATTTCGACACGGCAAGAATATTCAACACGGCAAAATTTTTGAACACAGGCGGCGTCGGGCTTCATGCGTATTCTTAGCGTATTTGGTACTCGTCCAGAGGCGATCAAAATGGCACCGCTTGTGCTGGCGCTGGGCGAAGCAGAAGGAATTGAAACGCGCGTCTGCGTGACGGGCCAGCATCGTCAGATGCTCGACGATGTGATGTCGGCGTTCTCGTTGAAGGCTGACTACGACCTGAACATCATGCGACCGAACCAGTCGTTGAGCGAAGTGTTCAGTGCGGTCATGACCGGAATCGATCCGATCATCGCCGACTACAATCCGGACTACGTTCTTGTGCAGGGCGACACCGCAACCAGTACGGCGGCTGCACTTGCCGCGTTCTTCCGGTCGGTCAGTGTCGGGCACGTCGAGGCGGGATTGCGAACCGGCAATCTCATGAGCCCGTGGCCGGAGGAAGCCAATCGGCGGGTCACTGCGGTCGTTACGACGAGGCATTATGCGCCGACGTCGCGTGCGCGTTCTGCCCTGCTGAAGGAAGGCTATCCACCAGAGGCCGTCATTGTCACCGGCAATACCGTGATCGACGGGCTGCTTCGCATGGCCGCAAATATCGCTCAACCGGGTGAGCTTCGCCGGTCGCTCGAGGTGAAATACTCATGGCTCGATACGTCGAAGCGACTTGTTCTCGTGACCGGACACCGGCGCGAGAGCTTTGGATCCGGGTTCCGGCAAATCTGCGAGGCATTGAAGACGATCAGTCGGCGGGACGACATTCAGATCGTGTATCCCGTTCATCTGAATCCGAACGTGCGCGGGCCGGTATTTGATCATCTGCGCGATGCGTCGAATATCTTCCTGATCGAACCCTTGAACTATCCCGAGTTCGTCTACCTCATGACGCGCTCGTATCTCATCCTCACCGATTCCGGTGGAATTCAGGAGGAGGCACCGGCGCTTCGCAAGCCCGTGCTCGTCATGCGAGATACCAGCGAGCGCATGGAGGCCGTTGACGCCGGCGTAGCTCGCCTGGTCACCACCGACCCGGCTCGCATTGTTGCAGGCGTCGAGCGCCTGCTCGATGTGCCAGCGGAGCACGAAGCCATGTCTCTCGGTGCCAATCCGTTCGGTGACGGGCGCGCCAGCAAACTGATCGTGCATGATCTTCTGAATGTCCGTCGGCCGCAACGTCCAACTGATCACATCACGGGCGTCAATCTTTTGCCGAATGCCGAGATGCATTCGCGGCCGACACCACCGCTCTCCCAACCGGCGTACTGATCAAACGAAGCCATGGACACCAGAACCAATCAATTGGTCATTCAGGAATACGGCCAGCCGCTTGCGGAAGACTACGGTCCGCCATCGGTGGCCCGGCCGACGTTCGGCTTGTGGGACGTCGTTGACGTTCTGCGCCGCGAATGGCGGTTGCCCGTTATCGGACTGTTGATTGGGCTGGCGGTCGCCGTGGCTTCGGTTGTTGTCATGAAGGCGCCCTACAAGAGCAGTGCGCGCATCCTCATCGATCGAAGTCTCAATCGTTATCTGCAGACCAACAAGATCGTGGATCAGCCGACGATGGACGAAGTCGAGGTCGGCAGTCAGCTTTACGTACTCTCATCCGACAGGGTCCTGCTTCCGGTTATTCGCACGCTGGGTCTGGCCAGTGATAGCGAGTTTGCCGGGCGATCTGCGCTTGGCAGCGCCACAGACGGGAACTCCAGCACGGCGGAAGCCACTACGGCCGCCGAACGAGCTGCTCTCGAATCTCTGTTGAAGCGCGTGACAGTTGCGCGAGAGGATGTCGCCAACGTTATCAATGTGACGGTCGAGTCGCAGAGTGCGGAGAAGGCCGCGAAGATCGCCAACGGCATCGTGGATAGCTATCTCGCGTCCCTGCAGGACGCAAAATTGAAGTCGACGCAGAAGGTGAGCGGATGGCTGCAGGAGCGGCTCATCGAGCTGAAGAAGCAGGTAGCCGACGCGGACAAGGCGCTGCAGGACTTCAAGACGGCTAACAACCTCAGCAGCACTGGCGCGCAGGATACCGAGCTCCTGGCAAGTCTGAATACCCAGCTGATGAATGCCAAGTTCGCGGCAGTCGAGGCAAAGGAGCGCCTCGACCGTATCAAGCGGACAGAGGCAAACGGGATTCCGTCAGCCGTGTCGACGGATGCGCTATTCAACGACAAGCGGGCGGCAGTCATCAACTTCGCGCTCAACAACAGCGAACTTGCACGTCTCCGCACGCAAAAGCGCGACCTTGCGTCTCGCCTTGCGGAAATGGAAGCTCGCGTCGGTCGCAAGCACGCGGCTGTCGTCAAGCTTCGTGCGCAACTCAACAGCGTTGACGCCGCCATTCGGTCCGACGAGGGTCGCATTACCGATTCCTACGCCAGCGAATACGAAGTCGCCAAGGCACGACAGACCGAACTCGAAGACACGGCCGCAAAGCTTTCCGCGGAGACCGGAAGCCGGCTGCGCGAACTCGAGAGCGCCGCCGAGGCGCTGCGCAATCTTTATAGTGGCTTCCTGCAAAAGCATAAGGAGATCGAGGCGGCGCAGGCTGAGACGCTTCCGGCCCAGAGTGCGCAGATCATCGCAAGAGCAGTTCCGCCGCTGACAAAGAGTTCCAAGAAGACCCTCATCGTGGCGGCAGGCAGCATTTTTCTTGGCCTGTTTCTCGGCATAGGCTCTGCCTTCGGACGTGAATGGATGGCGGACGTATTCCGTACGCCCAAGGCTGTCGAACAGGTGACCGAAACACGGTGCATCGGACTGCCCTTCGTCTACGCTGGTCAATTGCCAATCGAGGAGCATGTCCTTGCTGCTCCCTTCTCGCGCTTCGCGGAAGGTCTTCGCAATGTGAAGGCGATGCTCGACCGTTCGTCCGCCTCGACCGGGGGCAAGGTCATCGGCGTCGTGTCGGCGGTTTCGAAAGAGGGAAAGACTGTCGTTGCCGCCAATCTTGCCGCGCTCATATTGTCGTCCTCTGGGTCGCGCACGCTGTTGATCGATGCCGACCTTCATCTCCGGAATCTCACGACTGCACTTTCCCCGGATGCGAAGGTCGGGCTTTTCGAAGCGCTGGAGGAGCCCTCTCGTCTTGACGAGTTTGTTTGCAAGCGGCCGCATTCGGGGCTGGATGTCCTGCCAAATGCGTGCACGGTCAGGATTCCAAACGCCGCAGAGCTCCTGGGCTCGCAGGAAATGGAAAACCTGCTCGCCGTTGCACGGAAATCCTATGACTACATCGTGGTGGAGGTGGCGCCGATCATGTCGGTGGTCGATGCTAGGCTGATCGAGCGCTTCATCGATGAGTTCGTCTTCGTTGTGGAATGCGGTCAGACCAAGCGTACGAGCGTGCTCGAAGCCTTGTCGGTGACGCAGCTCATCCGTGAGCGCGTGTCGACCATCGTTCTCAACCAGATCGACCCTCTTGAGCTCAGGACCATCGAAGCAAGAAATGGGGTCAGGTCCGAAGGATATTACCGGGAGTAGGGCTGTGGACGAGCTTAACAGTGCTTCAGGGTCTCCGCGCAACCCGGCGCCGCGCAGGTATGCGCTGATTTCGCCCTGCCGGGATGAGGGACCCTACCTCCGCCGCACGCTGGACAGCGTGGCTGCACAGTCGGTGCCGCCTGCGCTGTGGATCGTCGTTGACGACGGATCTACCGACGAGACGCCACGGATCCTGGAAGAGTATGCGGCGCGATTGCCTTATCTGCGCGTCGTGCGCCGCCAGGACCGAGGCCACCGGAGGGTGGGGCCCGGCGTGATTGAGGCGTTTTATGATGGTCTCGATCAAGTGCCGCTCGGCGACTTCGGCTATTTGTGCAAGCTTGATATGGATCTCGACCTGCCGACTCGCTACTTCGAACTGCTGATGCAGCGAATGGAGGGCAATCCACGTATCGGAACGACCTCCGGCAAACCCTGGTTCGTTCATCCCCAAACCGGCGATCTCGTGCCCGAGGTCTGCGGCGATGAAATGTCGGTTGGAATGACGAAATTCTATCGCGTTGCGTGCTTCGAGCAGATCGGGGGATTCGTGCGACAGGTCATGTGGGATGGCATCGATTGCCACCGCGCCAGAATGCTGGGCTGGATCGCCGAGAGCGTCGATTCAGAACCAATCCGGTTCGTCCACCTTCGTCCGCAAGGTGCCAGCCAGAACAGCATCTGGGCGGGCAGAATTCGTGCTGGCTTCGGTCAGTATTTCATGGGCACCTCGCCGTTTTACTATCTGGCGGTGGCGGCCTCCCGTCTTCGTGCGCACCCAATGTTCATCGGAAGCATCGCGATGCTTTGGGGTTACTTCAGCAGTTGGGCAAAGGGGTTGCCGCGCTACAATGACCCCGAGTTCAGACGTTTTCTTCGTACCTATCAGCACGCGTGCCTGAGACTGGGTAAACGAGCTGCCACGGCTCGCCTGGACGCCGAGCAAGTGGCTCGGTGGCAAGCCAGCCGGCAATCGCCGCAGGGAAGTTGAGCAGATGACGGAACACGTAAGCCTATTGGGCGTCGAATTTGATGCGGTTACGCTCGATCAGGCGGCGCAGCGCTGTGTCGATATCTGTCGCCGCTCGAACAATTCTCACATCGTCATGACGATCAATGCGTCACATCTCTGCATGGTGCGGCGAGACGTGGAGTTGGCGCACGCATGTTCCGCGGCCGATATGACGGTCGCAGACGGTATGCCAGTGGTCTGGGCAATACGGGCGTCAGGTCAACACATGCCGGAACGCGTGGCCGGCATCGATCTGATGGAAGGACTCTTAAGGGCTGCTGCGTCCAACGGACTTTGTGTCTATTTTCTAGGGGCGCATCAGGAAGTCGTCGAAAAGCTCGTGCGCGTCTGCGAGGCGCGCTTTCCGCAACTGAAGATCGCTGGTTTCCGGAACGGCTACTTCGGTCCGGATGAGCACGAAATGATCGTCGATGAGATACGCGCCAGCGGCGCCCACATTCTCTTTATCGGCTTGCCGTCCCCGTTCAAGGAGGTGTGGAGCGAGCGCTATCGGGATCGGCTGCAAGTTCCTGTCATCCTGGGTGTCGGCGGCAGCTTCGACGTCTTGGCCGGCTTCATCAGGCGCGCTCCTCGGCTATTCCAATCGCTCGGTCTCGAGTGGTTCTGGCGGCTGACGATGGAGCCGCGCAAATTATGGCGGCGATATCTTTCCACCAACAGCGAGTTCATCTGGCTGGCGCTCCGCGAAGTGGTGGCGCGCAGGACTTACGCCGCCCGTCCGGAGAGAGCGATCGCCGGATCGGCAAGCGTAGTGCGGAGAGACGCCCGAATAGTGGTTTCGGAACGCAGGGTAGCTGATCGGCGAATTCTTGTCAGGCGAAGGAGCAACGTGCGGGATTCGCAGGTTCCGATACCCGATCGCCGGCGCGGCGTAGAGCGACGTATCTCAGAGCGTCGGGCACGGACGGCTAATGCTCCCCGGGGTATCGAGGTGAGTGCCTGACGTATCGAGGATCACTGATCCCAAGCAGGCAGCTAGGCGATTCGCTTCATGGCGCAAGCGCGGGAAGCATCAAAGTGATTAAACCGCCAAGCAGCACCGATTCCTTCGGGTACGATAACGCAGACCATCCTATCGTCGTTAAGCTAAAGCCTGATGTGTACGTATTTGGGTACGAGTTTTGCCACGTTCTGCAAACGCTGATCAAACACGGCTGCGTGCCCGCTGAGCTCATCTATGAGGACGGCGGGGCGCTCATCCTTATTTTTGATCCCAATGAGAAGAAAGCGGAACTATGGTCAGGATGGTGGAGGTGCGACAAACCCGACGTTTACTCCATCATCGAACCAGAGCATCGCGGGCTCGTGGGTGAAATATTCGAAACCACGGACGCCTTCTTGGAGTTTTCCAATTCTCAATCTCCTCAGATTGAGCTGATCCCAGGTCAGATCCAAAAGATTCAAAGATCAGACGCTGCGTTTTTCCGCGGAGACGCTCCCCTTCGTCCTCGATCTCTATAAAGAACTGCTTTCGCACAGCGCGCATTGGAAGCGTTTGCGATTCGATATTGGGCGAAAGATTGCAGAAGTTGCCGTGGATTCTCTGGGTGTGGGGAAAGGCGGTAGCGCTCCCCCGCTACCACGGGCCTCGAATTGCCCTACGCCATATTCCGATCGGCTCAGCCCGATAGGCCGGCCTTGCGCAAGCCGTCGAGGAAGTGCTCGCGATCGACTGAATTTCTGTACCTTTCGGCCCGCGCTCGAACGAGATCGAGGGTGTTCGCCGGCGGCGTTGCGCCGTTCGCGCTCATTTCACGACAACGTTCCGTGACGAACGCTTCGGCTTCGGATCGCGCTTCGCTGTGCCGACCCATCTGCGCATAACAGGCGGCAAGCAGACTGTGCGACCAGCGGTCGGGGGATCGCGCCTCCATCAGCGTCTTGGCTGCTTCATCGTACCGGCGCCCCGAATAGAGCGCGAGCGCGTGGTACCAGTGGTACAGATTGGGCGGGAAGGGATTCAGTCGTTTGGCCGCACCGATCCATGTGAGTGCCTCTCGCCACCGTCCCCAGTAGACCAAAATGTTCGCGAGGACGGCGGCGACATCGGCGTCGTTTGGATTGAGCGCCAGAGCCCGGCTGAAATGGATTTCAGCCTTGGCATCCTCGCGACGCAGGAACAGCAATTGCGCGAAGACGCCATGGGCCCAGGCGTCGCCGCCGTCGATGTCGAGTGCGATCTCGATCTCGCTCAGTGCGTCGTCGAGCTTCGCCGTGCCGGGCGATTCGAGAAACACGTCGCAGACGATCGTCCAGGCAATGTTGACGTGAGCGCGGGCATATTGCGGATCGAGCGTGACTGCGTCCCGGAAAAACTGCCTGGCTTCCGCCATGCCCTTCACGGTCAATTGACGCCATCGCTCGTTGCCCAGCAGAACCAGGTCATACGCGGTAATGTTCGGGGTCGGCTTGCGTCTGGCGATCTCGCGGCCGGCGTCCTCGAGCCGGCCCGGAAGGGCTGCGACGATTGCGCGGACGATCTCGTCCTGCAGGGCGAAGACGTCTTCGAGTTCGCGGTCGTAGCGCTCGGTCCAGAGATTGTAACCGCTCGCGCCATCGAGAAGCTGGACGGTCACCCGCATCCGGCTGCCGATCTTGCGCACGCTTCCTTCGGCCACGTACCTGACGCCGAGTTCGCGGCCGACCTGCTTGATCTCGGGCGTCTTGCCCTTGTAGGCGAAGCTGGAGTGGCGGGCGACAACGAACAGCGAGCGGAAGCGCGACAGTTCGGCGATGATGTCTCCCGTGATTCCGTCGGAAAAATATTCCTGCGCGGGATCGCCGCTGAGATTCGAGAACGGCAGCACTGCAAGCGACGGCCCATCGGGCACTGTTATTGCCGGCGAGGTGGGCAGGCCGGCGCCGGATTCGACAGCGACCAGTGGCCCGACATAGCGGTAGCCGCGGCGCGGCAGGGTCTCGATCCAGGTCGCACCGCCCGCGACGTCGGCAAATACCCGCCGCAGAGCGGCGATCTGCACCGTCAGGTTGCTCTCCTCGATCGCAAGGCCCGGCCAGGCCGCCTGCATCAATGCGTCCTTGGAAACCGGCGTTCCGGCCTGCTCGACGAGCAGCCGAAGCAGCGTCACCGCGCGCCGCCCGAGCGCGACCGGTTCGGACTCTCGAAACAACATCACGGCTTCCGCGTCGAGGCGGTAGGGGCCGAATTCGTGGATCGTCGCCATGGTTCGGGAGACTACATTTTTTGCATCTTTTTCGGAACAGATTCAGGACCTCCGGGAATTCGGCGACCCGCCCCGCTGCCGCTGACACGCAGCTTTGCGCGGCCGATTTCCGCTTTCGCTTCGATCCGCCTCGCGCGGCACTCCGCTAGCAGAGTTCGCGCCGCCGCGGCTGTGCGACGGCTTGACAATGTAAGTAAGAATATTATTACAAATTGCAGTTTTCGGAGAACGCGTTCATGCTGCAGACCAAGCGAAGCTATAGCGGAATGGTGACCGCGCCGCATCACCTCGCGGCGCAGGCCGGGCTCGCCGTCCTTTCCGAGGGCGGCAATGCGGTCGAGGCGATGATTGCGTCCGCCGCCACGATCGCGGTGGTCTATCCGCATATGAACGGCCTTGGTGGCGACGGCTTCTGGCTGGTCGGCCGGGCGGGCTCTTCGCCGGTCGGAATCCAGGCGTGCGGACGGTCGGCGAAGGCCGCCAGCCGCGCCTGGTATCGCGAGCATGGCTGCAGCACCATCCCAAGCCGCGGACCGCTCGCGGCACTCACCGCTGCCGGGACCGTCGATGGCTGGCAGAAGGCCTATGAACTCAGTCGCGATCGCCACGGGGGACGCATGCCGTTGTCGCGGCTGCTCGAGCCTGCGATCGGCTACGCCGCCGATGGCGTCGCCGTGACCCAGACCCTGCACGACAACACCACGAAGAAGCGCGCTGAACTGCAGGATGTGCCTGGCTTTGCCGAAGTCTATCTGCCGCAGGGCGCTCCGCTTGCGGTCGGCACACGGTTGCGGCAGCCGCGCGTGGCAGACACGTTGCGGCAGCTGGCGCAAGCCGGCCTTTCCGATTTCTATCGCGGCGACCTGGCGCGTTCGATGGCGGCTGATCTCGAACGGCTCGGCAGCCCGCTCCGCCTATCCGATCTGGAGCAGCATCAAGCCTCACTGGTGACGCCGCTGTCGGTCGATGTGGCGGGGCACAAGGTGTTCAACATGCCGCCGCCGACGCAGGGCCTGGCCTCGCTGTTGATTCTTGCGCTCTATGCCCGGCGCATGGCGAGGGACGCGGACGGGGTCGATCATCTGCATCGGCTGGTCGAGAGCACGAAGGCGTCGTTCCGCATCCGCAATCGCTACGTGACCGATCCCGACTACATGGCGCGGTCGGCTGCCGGGTTTCTCACCGACGAGTCCATTGCGGCGCTCGACAAGACCGTCGCCGTCGATCATGCAGCGCGCTGGCCTGACCCGCCGGCCCAGGGCGATACGGTCTGGCTCGCTGCGACCGACCGGAACGGTCTTAGCGTCAGCTTCATTCAGAGCATCTATTGGGAGTTTGGCTCGGGCGTCATCCTGCCCCAAAGCGGGGTCACCTGGCAGAACCGTGGGACGAGCTTCGGTCTCGCCGAGACCGAAATCAACCGCCTGGAACCTGGGCGGCTGCCGTTCCACACCATTCAGCCCGCAATGGCTGAACTCAGCGATGGCCGGCTGTTGTCCTACGGCACGATGGGCGGCGAAGGGCAGCCGCAAACCCAGGCGGCGATCTTCACGCGCTACGCGTTGCACGGTCAGGACCTTCAGTCGACAGTGACCGCGCCGCGCTGGCTGCTCGGTCGCACATGGGGCGAGGAGAACAACAATCTCAAGATCGAATCGCGTTTCGATCCTGCCGTCGTCGATGCGCTGCGGGCGCTCGGCCACGACATCCAGGTGGTCGGTGCGTTCGAGGAATTCATGGGCCACGCCGGCGCAATCGTCTGGCACCCGGACGGACTGCTCGAGGGCGCCAGCGATCCCCGCAGCGACGGCGTCGTCGCTGCCCGGTGAGGCGAGCACCCTTAGCGCTCACCCGCAGGCTGTTCGGAATTTGCCGCGCGCGAGCTAGCGTGCGGCGCCGGCCGATGTTCTGGCTGCGGACGGTTTCCGTTTTCCCTCGCTTGCGGCCGCCGTCGCCGTCAACCAGGTCATGATCACGTCCAGCGCGTGGTGGCGACGCTTCTCCAGCCAGTCCGGCTCTCCCAGATCCTTGTCGAACATCGCCGACAGCGTGTAGCGGTTGGAGACATGAAAATAGCTCATGGCCGTGATCGTGACGTAGAGCTGAACCGGATCGACGTCGCTGCGGAACAGCCCGACAGCGAGGCCGCGGCGCAGGATGTTTTCGATGCTCGCGACCAAGGGCAGCGTGAGGTCGGCGATCTTGCGCGATTTGCGCAGGTTGCGCCC
>NZ_JADFUD010000058.1:0-50292 GCF_054820065.1 Bradyrhizobium sp. UFLA06-06 | reverse complement strand
CTCCCTGCGTCACGAGCCCGGCGAAGCTCTCTCATCCTGATTGACGCTCCACTGTCACCCTGATTGCCGCGCGGCAGATTGCGCTACGAAAGCCAAGAGCGTGGGCTTCTCCGTGAGGCGTTGACCCGCGCGCTGACCCGAACGCATGCGATGACTGCAGATCGTCGCCGAAGCAGCGATCTCTTGACCCCGGCCTCGATCGACGACGCGAAGTGGGGGCCGCTCAAGAAACTGACCGGCAGCCTCGGTGGAACGGTACCGAAGCATCCCGAACTGAGTTGGCGGGAGGGCCTGGGCATCCGGCTGGATTGGGCGGACGAGCGGCTCTGGCTTCTGCTCGAGCCGCGCACCGTGTTCGAAGGCATCACGCAGGGGAACAGAACCGCGGCGACCGATTTTGCCCGCGAGCGCACAGTGAGGCGCTACAATCCGGCGCTCAATGCCCTTCTCTCGTTCTGGTCGACGCTGTTCGCGTGCCCGGAGCGCGATATCCTGGCCCTCGGCATCAGCGCGGGCGTGGATGCGGCCTTCAGGCTCGACGATACGACAGCTTACTCAGGAAGAGGCCGCCCATGACGAGCGAGATATCGCCTCACCTTTTCATCCCGGAAGCCGAGCTCGCATTCCATCCCGAGCGAACATCCGACGTCGACCTGCACCCCCTGCGCGGGCTGTTGCGGTTTGGTCCCTATTCGTCAGGCCTAGTCCCCAACCCCATTCGGATCGCGACGATCGCACCGGCCCGGCAGGGGGCGCGACTCTACGGCTTCATGAAAGAACTCGCGGCCGAGTTCAAGGCGACCGAACGCAAGGACTACCTCCCGGCCTGGCCCGGCTTCCGCAAGGCGTTCAATCTCGATATGCGAGGCGCCGTTAAGGATTGCCACTTCGAGTTGGACGATCGGCTGGAGTTCGAGATGAAGGACTCGGCTAGGCCCCACGTCGTGTTGGCGGATCGGCTGATTCGCGCCATCCAATCTCTCGAGGCGCGTCGGGATGCGTTCGACATTGTCTTCATCTACATCCCGCAAAGCTGGGCCGCGGGCTTCGTGGGGTCCGCCGGCGACGATTTCGACCTCCACGACCACCTCAAGGCGGCGACCGCCGCGCGACGCATTCCGATCCAATTGGTACGCGAAGACCGCGCGCTCGCCTATCCGGACCGCGCAAGCGTCATGTGGCGCATCGGACTTGCGATTTACGCGAAGGCGGGAGGCGTCCCCTGGAAGCTCGCTGACACGGATCCTGAGGCCGCCTATATCGGTCTCTCCTACGCGGTGCGTCCGACCGAATCGGACCGGCCGCGCTTCGTAACATGCTGCAGTCAGGTCTTCGACGCCGAAGGTGCCGGTCTCGAGTTTGTCGCCTACGACGCCCACGAAATCGAAGTTCAGCGAGAAAACCCTTTCATGTCCCGGACCGAGATGTTCCGTGTCATGAGCAGATCGTTGGACCTCTATCGCAGAAGGCACTCGGGCCGCACGCCTCGCAGGGTCACGGTGCACAAGACTACAGAGTTCAAGAAGGAGGAGATCGACGGCTGCATGGAGGCGTTGCATCTCTGCGAGGCGGTCGACTTGGTGCAGGTCGTTGAGGACGTGGGCTGGCGCGGCGTCAGGATCGAACGCGACCGGCAAGGCGGCGCTAAAGGAAAGCCTTTCGGCTATCCAGTTGAACGCGGCACGCTGATCCCGCTCGGGGATCGGGAGTGCCTGCTTTGGATGCACGGCGACGTGAAGGGCGTTGCCGAACGCTCATATTATCAAGGAGGTCGTAGCACGCCGCGCCCGATCCGTCTGGTGCGCCACGCGGGCCATGGTAGTTGGGACGACACGGCGCGTTCGGCTCTCGCTCTCGCGAAGATGGATTGGAACAACGACGCGCTGTACGACATGCTGCCGGTGACGATGGCTTACGCGAAAGTGCTCGCGCGCGTCGTCAAGCGCATGGACGGCCTGGGTTCGACACCGTATCAGTTTCGCTTCTTCATGTAGCGAAATCGCCTAAGTCGTTGTGGGTATCGCCAGGCGCCTGAGTCCGCCCAAGGGCGCCTTGAAGCCATGGTCCGGACATCTCTACGACTTGCTCAGCCAGTCGGTCAGCGCGTTCACGTGCACGGCGAAATCTCTGGCCTCTCCTGGTCCGCCTTTATGATTGACACCGGCGACCGCGCCGTCATCATCGAGCAACGGACCGCCGGACATGCCTTGCGAGAGCTTTTGCGTCACCTCGATCATCGGGACGGCGCTCTTCGTGGGCAACGAGGTTATCGACCCGGATCGGACGTTGATCTTGTCGCCTGGGCCGAAGCTCGGAAATCCAATCGCCGTCGTATTGTCGCCGACCTTGAATGTGCGTTTCGAGATGTCGAACTCGTAGTACTCGGTGACGGGTATTTCGTGTGCGAGCACGGCCAAGTCCCGATGCGCGTCGTTCTTGGCGACCGTCACCTTGAATTTATTCGAAGTCTTGCTGGGGTGATAGACCGCGATCTCTGTCGCCCCCTCCACGCAATGCCAGGCCGTAACGAGACCCACTGACTTCAAGAAGAAAGCCGTGCCCTGCGCGCTGCCTTCCGCTGCGTCATCTGCCCAATGCTCGACTACCCACACCGCGCGCTCCCTGATCTCCAAATTCGTTGGCAGAATTTCGAGTTTCTCGGAAGGGAAGAGCTTGTTGTAGCGCGAGGCCAGACCACGGAAAATCGGGTCCGAAGGTCCCTTGATGTGCCCCACCCAGGATATCCGTCCGCGAAGATGCGACGCGAGCGTCGCTTCGCGACCATACTTGTCTTTGAGAATCTTCTGGGCGACCGCAGCGCCTCGTGTTTCGGTCACGAACAAGGCTGCGCGGGTGTTTCGTACGTATTTTCGGTCGACGTTGACGAACTCGTTGATCTTGAGGCCGGTCACTGTTCGGCGCGAATGCTTGTCGGCGTAGTGGATCTTCTGCGGATTGATCGCGAAGCCGTTGGATCGGAAAGCTCCGCGAAGCCGATCCTTGAGCAAATCGAGCGGGAAATTCCCGGCCGGCGGCGGGGGTCCTTCGAATAGCAAGGTCAGCGGCTGTTAGCTGGAGAAAGTGATATCGTCGGCATACCTGGTGTAGATGCAGCGGCTTTCCTTCGCGATTGTCTGCAATTCCTTGTCCATCCGGAAGCAGATCATGTTGGAAATTACTGGACTGCTAGGCGCGCCTTGGGGCAGGACACCCTCGTTGCAGCAGATCCGCGCCAGGATTTCAGCGACTCGACCGTCGACGCCGAGCGCACCCATTAGGCCGGACACGCGTCCTTCCGTGATGGCCATAAAGAAGCCTTCGATGTCCAAGTTCAACACGAACTTGCTCCGGAGATGAGCCGTAGCGTTCGTTTTGACCGAGCGGCCGTCCACAAAGCCATGAACGGGATTCCGCGGTCTGTATATCGACGCGAGCGAGGACGCGATCTTTGTCTGCAGCATCTTCAATCGGCGGTCCGGTGCGCTTATGACGCGCTTCTTTTGTCCGCCTTTCGAAATCTCGAACTTCTGATACATCCGGCCCCGAAACCACCAAATCTTCTTGAGTTCGGCTGTCGACAGAGCAAGAAACTTCAGCAGCTCGGCTTCGCACGTGAGCTCGTTTGGAACGGTGACCCGGATAGGAGCGCCGAAGAACGATGCAAGGCTGGGCACGAGGTCTCCCTTCCAATCACGCCAGGCATTCAGCGAGCAACGTGGCGCGCACGATCCTTGATTAGACTTTCGCTCTTACGCCGCAGTTACGACAGCGCGCATGCGAGGGGAGACCTCGTAGCATCTTCAATAGCAGCGCATCGCGCTGGCGCCACGTCCTCCTTGGGAAATTCACATGGATATTTGGCCTTAGGTCGCCGACGCTCGCAGATCAACGCTTCCGCCAAATCGGGCTTCGGGATCAGCAGCAGTCTTAGGTGACAGGGAGCATTAGTGACTAATGCCTCCCGCCCAAGGATAGAGAGAGCATGCGGTCGCGACCGCGCCCACGGTAACCATCACCCGGGAACGTTAGCGTGCCACGTCCTCGATTTGTAGGAATCGAAATTCCGACTCTTACCTTCCTGCACGATGACCTGGGCATAAGACGGCATGCAGTGCGCTTCGCTTGGAGCAAGTGCGCCCTCCGCCAACTTCACGAGCTCAGATCCCCGCCCATCTAACCGATGTAGGAGAAGAGAGTGAGCTCCCACGATAGCACGATCAACGCCGTCGATTTGCCCGCCTGAAAAACGGTGCCCATGCCTGTCGCTACCTGCAGCTGCTGCAATGACTAAAGGACGGATGGCGGCGATAAGCCGCCGCCGCTAGGGCGGCACGTTGATCTTGAGCGGCGTTATGTCGTGCGGTGGGTTGGGCCGTGGAATTTGATCAGCGGCCGCTTCGGATGTATCAATGAGACTCCCTCGCGTCGAAACTTCCATCGGCCAAGTCTGGGAAATCAAGGGGTTATGCTGGATCTGGTAGCGGGGGAGGGACTCGAACCCCCGACCCCAGGATTATGATTCCCGTGCTCTAACCAGCTGAGCTACCCCGCCATGAGCTCGCGATCGGCGGCTGGTGAGCCGCGGGTGCGAACGCGCGGCATATAAAGAGTGGCATGCGCGCCTGTCAAGCAAACCCGGACGGGGCAGCAACTTATTGCAGACAGAGGCTATTTCGGCCTCACCGATTGGTCGCCGCCGGGGCTGCCGGGCGGTGGAATCACCGGCGTGTTGCCGCCTTGCGGGGTCGGCGCACGCATTTCGGGATCGACCCCGGCCGGCGGGCACAACACCCCGTCGGATTTGGCGAGCTTGTCGCCCAGCGGCTGGCTGCTCTGCCCGGTGGTGGTTCCTTCCGGAACCACAGCACCGGGATGCGAAGGCTGCTGCGGCGCGCAATTCACGGCGGTGCGCGACGGCGCCGGTGGCGCGGTCTGGGCCGGCGGTGTGGCTGATGTCGGCGGCGCCTGCGCCACGGCCACAGCGGGTGCCATCATCAGCACACAGGATAAAGCGAGTGTTCGATTGATCCTCATGACGAGAAAACCGTGACGGCGCGCCGATGTTCCACGTCAAAATCGCCGCAATCTCACGATTTGCGGAAGCGGATCAGCGAGAAATGCCCCATCGGCGGCATCGGCCGGCGCTCCGCAAGGCTGACCCCGCCATGCTTCGCCGCCCAATTGGTCAGCCGCTCCCATGGAAATTCCGGACGCCAGCCGAGCCGCCGCGCCAGCGGCGCGAAAGCGAGCTCGAAGACGCGGCGCGGGCCGCTCTCGGCGCCGATGTGATTGACCAGGATCAGTTCGCCGCCGGGCTTCAGCACACGGATGAAATCGTCGAGCGTCGCCTCGGGATCCGGCACTGCGGTGATGACATATTGCGCGACCACCGCGTCGAAGAACGCATCCGGAAACGCGAGATTCTTGGCGTCCATCACCGCCAGCGCCTCGACATTGCTGAGGCCCTGCGTGCGCACGCGTTTGAGCGCCCGCCGCAGCATTGGCTCGGATATATCGACGCCGCATAGCTTTGTGGTGCGCTTGTATTCCGACAGCGACAGCCCGGTGCCGACGCCGACGTCGAGCACGCGGCCGCCGATCCGGTCGGCTTCCGCGATCGTCGACTGACGGCCCTGATCGAACACCTTGCCGAACACCAGATCGTAGATCGGCGCCCAGCGGCCATACGCCTTTTCGACCCCTTCGCGGTCGATGTCCCCAGCCATTCCCCTGCCCCGAAGTTACTCTTGTTTGCGCATGATCGTCGCGGAAAACCGGTCCCCACTTTTCCGGATCATGCGCTATCCGCGAACCGCTTCTGCAATCGGCGCCATCGCATCCTGCGTCGCGGCCCGTATTGCGCGGCTTGCGCTTGCACTCCTGATGAAGCCGCCGCCGAGCACACGCGCCTGCCCGGAGGCTGCGTCGTAGAACACGCAGGCCTGGCCGGGCGACACGCCCTCCTCGCCGGCGACGAGCTCGACCTCATAGCCGCCATCGACGGCGCGCAACCACGCCGGCTGCGGCGCGCGCGTCGAGCGCACCCGGACATAGATCTCGATGCCCTCGCCGATCACGCGATCCAGCGCGCCGTCGCCGATCCAGTTGACGTCGCGCAGCGCGATGCGATCCATCCGCAGCGCCTCGCGCGGCCCGACCACGACGCGGCGCGTCGCCGCATCGAGCTTGACCACATAGAGCGGGCTGCCGGAGGCAATGCCCAGCCCCTTGCGCTGGCCGACGGTGAAATGAACGATGCCCTGGTGCTGGCCGATCACATGACCGTTGAGATCGACGATGTCGCCCGGCGCGATCGCGTTCGGCTTCAGCCGTCCGATGATGTCGGTGTAGCGGCCGGTCGGCACGAAACAGATGTCCTGGCTGTCCTGCTTGTCGGCGACCTCGAGATCGAAGCGCCGCGCCAGCTCGCGGGTCTGCGGCTTGGTCATGTCGCCGAGCGGGAAGCGCAGGAAGTCGAGCTGCTCGCGCGTGGTCGCGAACAGGAAATAGCTCTGGTCGCGATCGGCATCCGCGGCGCAAGTGAGCGAGCGCGATCCGTCGGCAAGCCGCCGCGAGGCGACATAGTGGCCGGTGGCAAGCGCCTGCGCCCCGAGCTCGCGCGCGGTCGCGAGCAGATCGCGAAACTTGACCGAACGGTTGCACTCGATGCACGGCACCGGCGTCTCGCCGAGCGCGTAGCTGTCGGCGAAATTGTCGATCACCGATTGCTTGAAGCGGCTTTCGTAGTCGAGCACGTAATGCGGGATGCCGATCCGCTCGGCGACATTGCGCGCATCGTGGATGTCGCGGCCGGCGCAGCAGGCGCCCTTGCGATGGGTCGCGGCGCCGTGGTCGTAGAGTTGCAGCGTGATCCCGACCACGTCATAGCCCTGCGACTTCAACAGCGCAGCCGTCACCGACGAGTCGACGCCGCCGGACATGGCAACGACGATCCGTGTGTCTTCAGGGCGGCCTTCGAGATCCAGACTGTTGAGCATCTTTAAGCGGTCATTGGTCACTGTCGCGGCGAGCTTATGCGCTCCGCGACGATATTGGAAAAAGCCTTTTGTCCAGAGAGCCTTAGAACACGTCCAAGCCGGCTCGGTCGGTTCGGACGCGTCGGAGGCCACCTTTAATATAGGCCGTATTCCGGTGAGGCAATCCGGCGCAAGCTGTGCCGTGCCGCGCGTGGACGGCAAATCTTGCCGCCGGGCAAAAAGGAGACCCGCCGGGAACCCGCTCCAGCCGGCCACGACAGCCAGCAACCCTCTGAAATAACTCATTATTTATTACCATCCGTGGTTGGCCCACTCCTTGCTGACAAAACGCCGGAAGTCTCATTTGCGAGGATTGGCAGTGGTCAGCGTCACGTCGGAAGCATTGGCAGGCCGGTCTTTTCAGGGCGCGACGCAGCGGTCGTCGCGGCCCGATCCCGCTTCGCAGGCGGGGAACGACGGCTTTGCCGCGCTGGTCGACAGCAACACTGCGTCCACAAACGACAGCCGCTACGACTCCCAGCCGGCGCCCTCGCGCCGGTCCGACGATCCGCCCTCGACGACCGAGGCGCGCCCCCGCGACACCAACCCGGGCCCCGACAAGACGTCGCGGGATTCCGGCAGTTCGCGGGACGACAACAAGATCGACAGCGACAGCGACGCGCCGCCCAAGACCAAGTCGAAATCGAAATCGGACGACTCGAAGTCGAGCACCGATACGCAGTCCACCGATGACAAGACGTCTGCGACCCAAGCCGCTGCGCAGCCGGACACATCCGGGGCCACGACTGTCAATGCCGTGATCGCGGCCGCGGCCACTACACCGGCGACCGCTCCGACCGCGACAACCGCCGCGCCGTCGGACCAGCCCACAGCACCACTGGCGATCGCGGCTGCGGCCATCGCGGCAAGCTCCGCCATCGCCGGCGCGGGTGCCGCTGCCGGCAGCGGTGCGCCTGCCGGCGCCGACACCGCTACCGCGGCGACCGCCACGGCGAATGCCGACAAGGTCGCCAAGGCGGCCGGCGTCAAGACCGAGGCGCAAGTCATCACCACCACCGATGCGACGACAGTTCCGGGCGCCGCAACCGCGACCGCCGATGCGACACTCGCCGCTACCGTCGCCGCCGGAACGCCTGCCACCAAGACGACGCCGCAAGCCAAGACACAGGTCGCAGCGAAGGACGCGGCTGCGACGGCGCCTGCCGATCAGGACGGTGCGGCCCAGGGCAGCAACAACAGCGCGCAGGCTGCTCCGAACAACGTCGTTCCTGCAGTCGCGCAGTCGGCCGCGGTTGCCGGCAAGGCAAAGGCCACAGCGGGCGACGCAGCCGATGCCATCAAGGCCGATGCGAAAGGCGACGGCAACGCCGCGCCGACGGTTGGCGGCCAGGCGGCTGCGCAGGCCCAGCTCGCGGCGCCCGATCCCAGCACGCAGGCCGCAAATCCATTCCAGGCTCAATTGACGACCACCCAGACGACGCCGTCAGCGACCACGCAATTGACCGTGACCAACGCCGCGCAAAGCGCCGCCGTGCCGCTCAGCGGGCTTGCGATGCAGATCGCCGCCTCCGCCAAGAGCGGCAAGAGTCGCTTCGAGATCAGGCTCGACCCCGCCGAGCTCGGCCGCATCGACGTCCGCATCGATGTCGATCGCAACGGCCAGGTCACCTCGCATCTCACCGTCGAACGCCCGGAAACGCTGTCGATGCTGCGCCAGGACGCCAACCAGCTGCAGCGCGCGCTCGACAATGCCGGCCTCTCGACCGGCAATGGCGGATTGCAGTTCAGCCTGCGCGACCAGTCGCAGTCGGGCCAGAACAACAATGGCCAGTCCAATCCGAACGCCCATCGTTTGATCGTCACTGAGGAGGACAGCGTTCCCGCCGCAGCGGCGGGCCGCTCCTACGGCCGTGCAACCGGCGCCCTCGGCGGCGTCGATATCAGAGTGTAAGGAGTTCACCATGGCAGTCGATGCAACCATGCCGACGCCCGTCGTCTCTGCACCGGGCACCAGCAACGGAACGAACTCTGGAAGCAGCAGCGGCAGCGGCCTGACGACCTCGTCGCAGGGCATCGCCGACAATTTCCAGACCTTCCTGACGCTGCTGACCACGCAGTTGCAGAACCAGAACCCGCTCGACCCGCTCGACACCAACCAGTTCACCCAGCAGCTGGTGCAGTTCGCCGGCGTCGAGCAGCAGCTGAAATCCAACGATCAGCTGAAGTCACTGATCGAGATCGAGAAGAGCGCGCAGTCCACCCAGGCGCTGGTCTATGTCGGCAACACGGTCGCGGTCGACGGCAGCAAGACGCAGTTCGACAAATCCGCGACCTGGAATCTGGTGTCCCCGCAAGCCACCAGCGCCACCATCACGATCACGAGCGCGACGGGCCAGACCGCCTATTCCGGCAATTTCAGTCTGAAGCAGGGCAATGCCAGCTTCGTCTGGGACGGCAAGGGCAACGACGGCACGCAATGGCCGGCCGGCACCTACACGCTGACCGCCACCGGCAAGGATTCCAAGGGCAACCCGATCGCCATCTCGACCGAGGTGCAGGGCGTCGTCGATTCCGTCGACCTGACCGCCTCCCCGCCGCTGCTCTCGATCGGCGGGCAGACCTACACCACCGACAAGATCAAGCGCGTGGTGCGCGGGGCGACTGGCTCGAGCTGAGCACATTACCACGATCCGTAGCTGCGCGTTGAGCGGGCGACCGCGCTCACCACAATCACCAATGTCGTCCCTGCGAAAGCAGGGACCCATACGCCGCGCGGGTGTTGAGAAGGGGACTCGTCGTCCCAGCATCGTTCAACAATCAGCATTTGTGGTTATGGGTCCCTGCTTTCGCAGGGACGACACCGAATATGTGGTTCGGCCGGTGAGTCAAACATCCGCATTCTCGCGACATGATTTGCCCGAGCTTTGCTGTTCGTTCCGCCTTCTCTGTTGTAGAGGGCGCAGGGAAAGCCGGGTGCCGATCGCGACGGTTCCATGCTATAGCCATATCAATTGGCTGCTTGCTGTGGGGCTCGACAATGCCGATCAATCGCTTGCTGAAGACGGGCGAATACACGCCGGAGCAAATCGATCTCTTCAACAGGGCGTTCAGCCTGGCGCTGCATTCGATGGGTCTGGTTGATCGGAACGATCCGCTTTGCGAGATCGTGGCCCGCAAGGTTATCGAGATCGGCAAGACCGGCGCCCTCGACGCGAAGGGGATCGCGCAAGCGGCTGTGGCCAGCATCGGTCTCTGATCGCGGCCGACGCGGTCGATGGCCGCTGACCGAACGGCGCTTGCCCTCAGGCGTTCCGGCTGAGCGCGGGCCGCCGCCGTTCCCGGCGGCCCGCCGTCACAGCGGCCTCACTCGACTTCCTGCACGACCGTACGGGTGTCGGGATCGACCAGCATCACGCGCTGGCCGGTATAGACATAGCGATATCTGGTGAGCGACGGGCCCCAATCGGCAGGCACCGCTTCAAGCTCGACCTCGCGCGGCACAGGCGAGCCGACGACGATCCTCTCCCGCGTCTCGACGGGACGGATCTTGTGTTCGGTCACATAGCTGTGGATTCGCGTACGGTACTGCGGCTCGATCTGCACGGTGGCGGCATGTCCGGCGCCGGTCGTGCCGACAATCGTGCTCTGGGCGAAAGCGCCGGTCGACGCCAATACGGCGGCAACAGAAATCAGAACCAGCTTTTTCATAACGTCCTCCTCACCGCTCCATGCGGCGTTTCGAGAACCGCGACAGAATGGCAATGTTCCTAATGGAGGAGCCCGATCAATCGCGCCGCCGGCACGCCCCTCGCGCCAAGGCGTTCATCCGGGAATGGTCGTCTTGTTCGGCTGGTCCGGTGTTGGCGCGTCCGGACTTTCGCTCTCCGCATTCAGCTCGACCTCGGCCGCGTGCCAGAATTCCTTGTCCCTGCCGTCGGGCTTTCCGGCCTTCTCCCAGAGCTGCCGCGCGAAATTCCGGATTTGCTGTTCGGTGGCCATGTCATTCCTCGGGAATTCCGAGCTCCTTGCGAACCGTCACGGCGGAGTCACCGACCTTCTCGACGGCTTTACGCAGCTGTTCGCGCGACACGCCGAGGACATGCGTCCAGCATCTCACCTGACGCAGATCGTGCATGTTGATCTTCGATCGATCGAACTGCTCTTTCCTGGTCAGGCGTTTCGTCACCGGACTTCTCGCGTCAGCCGCTCGGCCCGAGCTTCGGCCGTTGCTGGCGATCCAATCTTCCGGACAGTTATTTGTTCCTTTTCCGGATGGGTGGGCTGTCACCCCTCGGAGGAACATTATTCGCGAGCGATACTTCAGTCGTGAGAGATGAACAAAGGTGAGCCATGACAAGCATTGCAGACAGGATCGGCGGACGGGTCAAGCAGCTCATCGCCGAGATCATCAACGATGGCAGGCTTGCCGAGGAAGGCGCGCAGCAGATCAAGAAGGCCGAGAACGCGCCGCCGGCGAAGCCGTTCGGAAATTTGGACAAGCTGACCTAGATGCCCAGATACTTCTTCCATCTCGCGGGCGACATCCCCGCACATGACGTCCTCGGTCACGACTGTGCCGACGACAAGGACGCCAGGGATCACGGCAGCTTCATCGCGCACCGGATCGGGACTGAAAAGCCGGAGATGGTTCGCGACGGCAACTTCATTTCGGTTCGCGATGAGGGCGACAGCGAACTCTTCCGCATCCCCCTGGCTTCGACGAACGTCTGACGGTGAACGGTCGTTCTCAGCTCGGCCCGCCGCATGGCGCTCTCAAGGACGCGGCCAGGACAGACACGCCGCGCCGTTCAATAGGAACAAACGCCGCCGAGCGTGGTTCGGACCTGCACCAGGGTTTGAAAACACCATTTGCACAAATGAAACGCCGCAATCGCTTCAAGCAAACCACGACGCTCGCATACCGCCTCATTCAGCTGGAAGAGGCGGCCCGCATGAGGGCCTCGCACCTGCCTCCCGGCACCGAGCGGGAACGACTTCTCAAGAAGGCCCGCGAGGCCGAGCGCGCCGTCCAGATCGAAGAATGGCTCGCCACTCCGGGAGCGGAGCCGCCGCCGTAGCGCTTCGATTCACATAAGTTGGTTCGATTCACATAAGCTAATGCGCGCATTGCCCCGAGAGGCGCTCGAGGCTCGAGCCTGCCCACCGCCGGTTTGACCTAACCAGACTTGTAGCCGGCGCCAACCCACCTCGCCCTCCGCTCCGGAGCGGTCACCCCCAAGGCAGCATCTCGCGCCCATCCTGATCAGCGCGGTGCGGCGCGGCTCAGTGAGAGCCCTTTCGTGCGAGCCGGACACCGCGTGGCGAATCGCCGAAACGGGTTCGGAACAGACGGTTGAAATACGAAACATCCGAGAAGCCGACCTCGAGCGCGATATCGGAAATTCGCCGACGGCCGGCATCGGACTCGGTGAGCAATTTGAGCGCGCGCTGGAGCCGCAATTCATTCATGCGCTCGGTGAATGATGGTCCCGATGACGCCATCAGGCGCTGCAGATAGCGCGACGAGATGCCCTGGCGACGTGCAACCGCCTGAACGCTGAGCCCGGGCTCCTGAAAGTGACTGGCAATGTAGTCGAGCACTGCACTGTGCCGCGCCGCGACGACGGCGCTCGCGCTGCTCTCGCCCAGTGCAGGACACTCGCCGATTGCAAGCGCGACGAGATCGTGGATATGGGTCACGACCGTATCGCGAAGCTTCGGTGCGCTCAGCGCTCGCGTTCTAAGCACCGATTTCAGATATGAGGTGAACAATCGGAATGCTTCTGTCCGGTGCGAAATCGGCCGCATGGCCAGGCCTTCGACGTCGGTCACGCGCTGCGCAAGCGCCTCGCGCGGCACGGCCAGACCGAATTGCGACCCGTCGATATAGGTGACGCTGACGGGCTCGGAGTGCAGAATTGCGATCGCATCGCCGGCGCGAAGGTCAGCTTCCCGGCCACGCTGCGATAGCTGACTTTTGCCCGGAGAGCAGAAAATCACGCCGATGGAGTCATCGCCATCGGCAAGGTTCGCTTGCAAACGCTTGAAACGCATCGACGTGCCTTTCAGCGCCAGCATGCGCAAACCCTGGACCGCCCGCAGCGACGCATCGGCCTGGAAGGCAATGTCCGATAGCGGCTCGATATCGGCGTGCACAATGCAGCGGCCAAAGTGCTCGCGCCATAGCGGGATACGAATGCGTTCCGGAAGGTCGCGCGTCGAAAATCGATACGATGCGAAATTGGCTGCGTCCGTCGGCATGGGGACCTCCAGCCTTCACAAAACACACCAGAATGAAATGCTGCGGCACACCACAGTCGGTATCTGCATTTTGCGATTCACGCACCGGCCTTCGTATGACCGGTGCGCATCAGTCCAAGAAGCCACGCTATCGGTCTGCTAGTCTCGTTCGCCTGTGATTGATAGTGATGTGAACTGGTTCACTTGGTGATTAGAATATTACGTGTATAATGCTTATGAAAATCGCGGCGAAATTTCCCCTTTAAGAAGACGCGGTCGCGATCGCTCTATTTATAATTGCTGCCATCGGATTCATTTCAAAAATTCCGGGCAGCGTGCAAGCGCAAATCAGTGTCATGCCCCTGTACGCGGTTTTCTGGCTAAGACGCCACGCGCAGGCCATTCAGTAGAACGACTGACATCGATTTTGGTTGCGTCGGACTGCCTGCGGCACTGTCGGTTATCGCCGCCGGTTGAAATGGTCGAAATCTGTCACGTGGGAAAGTCAACCTAAGTGATCAAGAAGGCGTTCGATCATGTCCACCATATTCGACATGCTTTATCATGAGTACTGTCGTGCCCGCCTCGCCGAAATGCGAAAGCAGCATTTGTTGCCGGCCATCGGCGAAACCGTGCAGGCTCCGTCGGAGGAAAGCGATCCTCCCGGCCCCCGTGATTGCGGTTGGCCGGCGGAAGCGCCGCCAACCCTCGGGTAGCTGGAGCGCACCATCATACAGGTTGGCCGGAGGCTAGTCCGGCACGCGCACGCCTCGGAGCATCCGAGCCTCTCATCGACCCATGTCCGATGAGGCCGCGCGCACGCCGGACAGATCGACAGATGCACGATCGGACCCACAACTCGAAGCGATTGCTCGGCGAGATTCCGCCGGAGTTCAGATCGACCGGCCGCGACCCGCGCATCGATGTCTGTCGCGGGATCGCGTTATGGTGGATCTTTCTCGATCACATTCCAGACAACGTCGGAAGCTGGCTGACCCTGCGCAACTACGGCTTCTGTGATGCCGCCGAAATATTCATGTTCATCTCGGGCGTCACCTGCGCTCTGGCCTACGGCAGGGCGCGTCAGCGCGACGGCTGGCGCGGCATGATCGGCCGTTCGCTGCGGCGGGGATGGGATATCTATGCCGCCTTTCTGCTGCTGACGCTCGCCTGCGCGATCCTCGTCTACCTCGCGGGCAGCGATCGTCTCGCCGACGACAGCAATACGCGGGTTCTGTTCGAACGTCCGGGCGCAGCGCTTGCGCACGCCGCAGTCCTGCAATTCCACCCCGTCAATACCGACGTGCTGCCGGTCTTTGTGATCTGTCACGTGTTGTTCGCACCGCTGCTGTGGCTGCTGCTGCGAGCGCCGAACCTGGCGCTTGGCCTTTCGCTGTTGCTTTATGCGCTGGTGCACGTCTTCGGCTGGAGCATTCCCGCCTGGCCCGACGGCGTCTGGTTCTTCAACCCGCTGGCCTGGCAGCTTCCGGTCGTGCTGGGCGCATGGTACATCATCGAGGGAAGGACCATCCAGGGATGGGTGACGTCGCGCCCCGCGCTTGTTCTGTCCGCGCTCTATCTTGTGTTCGGCCTGGTCGTTGCGCTCGGCCACGGCATCAAGCCGCCGCTGCTGCCGCAGGCACTGACCGACCTGCTGTTTCCAATGGACAAGTCGAATCTGAGTCCGTTGCGGCTGCTGCATTTTCTAGCGCTTGCAATCCTGGCGTCATGGCTCGTTCCCGCGGGCTGGCGAGGGCTGTCGACGCCTATGCTGCGCAGCGCGAGGCGTTGTGGCGAGAATTCGCTGCCGATCTATTGTCTCGGCGTCTTGCTGGCGCTCGCCAGCCAATGCGACCTGTTCGACATCTCGAACCGGCTCTCGATGCAGATCGGGCTCAGTCTTGCCGGTGTCGTTGCGATGGCCGCGGTCGCGACGCTGCTGAACATGCTCGGCGCCAAGCGCGCCCGGTCGCTGGATGTCGACACCGCCGGACATGATCTTGTGCCGCGCGCCGGCGATCGCGGCATTTTCGACGGTCATGGCGCGCATATCCTCTAAAGCGCGCCGACCGGTCTGGCGCTAAGCGGTCCCAGGAAGCGTCACTACGTCCCCACGCGATTTCGTCATCGTGCGCGGGAGAGGCAGATGCTCTCCCACGCACGGTCAACGCCGAGACTCAGCTCGACTGCCGCGCGGCGTCGAGGATCAGCCGCGCGATCGCGTCCGGCTGCGAGATCAGCGCGAGATGGCTGGCCTTCACCTCGATCGTGGTGGCGCCCATCCGCTTGGCCATGAAGCGCTCGAGATCCGGATTGATGGTCCGGTCCTCGGTCGAGACGGCGTAGTAGCTCGGTTTGCTGCGCCAGGCCGCATGGCTGGTCTTGCCGGCCAGCAGTTGCTTGTGGAACGGCTGCTGCACGGCATAGAGCACCTTCGCCTTCGCCTCCGGCAAGTCGCCGGCGAAATCGCGCAGGAACGCTTGTTCGCTGAGCCGGCCCTCGTCGCCGTCGAACACGATGCCGGCGCTCGCGGGCGGCGTCGGATAGGTTTTTGCCAGCGCGGTGTAGTCCTCGTCCGCATCGGGTGCACGCGCCGCGACATAGACCAGCGCCGAGACATTCGGATGCACGCCGGCCTCGGTGACGATCATGCCGGAGAAGGAATGGCCGACCAGCACGGTCGGACCATCCTGGCGATCGAGCACCCGCTGCGCGGAGGCAACCGCTTCGGGCAGCGTGGTCAGCGGATTTTGCACCGACGTCACATTGAGCCCGGCGGCCTGCAGGCGCGGGATGACCTCGGACCAGCAGGAGCCGTCGGCGAACAGGCCGTGCACCAGCACGACGTTGCGCGCCTTGACCGGCGGTGTGGTGGCGGCCATGCCGCGCGTGGACACCAGTGAAGCCGCAGCTCCAGCGAGCAAGGCGGTCGAGAAGGCGCGTCTGTTCATCATCATGTTACTGCTCCGTTGTTTGAATGGTGAGTTGAAAATCAGAGAAGCGCGTCCACCTGCGGTGAACGGACAATCTCTCCTACGCGCGCAAAGGCCTCGTGGTTACGCTCGATGCTGTCGTGATCGTAAAGATAGTTGACCATGATGCCGAAGGATTCCGCCATCGCGCGATCGGCCGTGTTGCCGAGCCAATTGATCCGCTCCAATCGGGCACCGTTGCCGAGATGGAAGCGCGCCACCGGATCGATGCGATTCCCGGACGCCGGCGAGCGCGTGAGATATTGCGCGCACAGCCTCATCAGGACCGGACGCCAGGTCTCGCAGGTCGCCGCGTCGTGCCACCAGCCTTCGCGGTCCAGCACCGCGACGTCATTGCCGCCGGATTTCGGCTGCTGGCCGAGCCAGCGCCGGAAGCCCGGTATCGGCGACAGCGTGGAGAAGCGCTTCAGCTGCGGAAATTCCGTTTGCAGCTCCTCGACCACCTGCTTGATCAGGAAATTGCCGAACGACACGCCGCGCAATCCGTCCTGGCAGTTGGAGATCGAATAGAAGATCGCGGTGTCGGCATGCGCGGCCCTGAGGCCTGCGCTGTCTTGATCCGTGTCCAGCACCAGCAGCGGCGGCACGGCGGTGGCCAATCCCTGTACCAGCGCGACCTCGACGAAGATCAGCGGCTCGCCGGGCAGCGCGGGATGGAAGAAGGCAAAGCAGCGGCGGTCGGGCGCAAGGCGGCGGCGCAGATCGTCCCAGCCCTCGATCTCGTGCACCGCCTCATAGGCGATCAGCTTCTCGAGCACGGCGGCCGGCGACTGCCAGTCGATGCGGCGAAGCTCGAGGAAGCCGCGGTTGAACCATGAGACGAACAGATGCTTGAGGTCGGCATCGAGCAGCTTCAGCTCCGGTTCGGAGCCAAGACGGCCGGCGATCTCGCTGCGCATCGCGATCAGGCTCGCCGTGCCGCCGGGCGCCATGTTCATCCGCCGCAACACCTCCTGCCGCGGCGGATCGGCGGCGTCGGCCAAAGCGGCTGCGGCTGCCGCGGTGCTGTCGGCAAGATAACGCTTCGCCGCATCCTGCGGCGCCGCCGCGTCGGGCTGAAACGCGCTCGCCAGATAGCGTTGAAAGCCGTGCCGGCCGTCGGCATCGAGCGCGCGCATGGTCTGCTGCAATCGGCGCGCGATCAGAGCGCCCGACGCTTCGCCGCGCTCGGACAACAATGCCGCGGCTAGCTGCCTCGCTTGATCGAGCGAGGCCGGTGGGTGGCTCGGGATGTGCTCGGCGTGGGTCATGGGAGCCTCCTGCTAGCGGCGGAATTTGGCGGGCGGCGCGTAGAGGCTGCCCGATGCGGCGACGAGGTCGTCGATCGATTTCGCGGCGAGCCAGTCGCGCGTCGCCGTCGCGACGTCGAGGCCGAGATCGGACGGCAGCATCACGATGCCGCGGCGGCGCAGGCCGTCGGTCGTCCCGGCGTCCTGCCGCCGGCCGAACTCGGTGTCGCCGGCGACCGCGCGCAGGGCGGCCTCGCGCTCCTGCGGCGAGCGGCAACGCAACAGGTTGCAGACGCCGCGCTCGGTGATCACGTGGCTGACGTCGTCGCCATAGATCATGACGGGCGGCAGCGCGAAGCCGGCCGAGGCCGCGAGGTCGAACGCGTCAAGGCGCTCGACGAAGCTCGGCGCGCCGTTCGGCTGACGGGTCTGGACCATCTGCACCACCAGCTTGCGGCCGCGCAGGCGCTCGCCTGCTTCCTCGCCGGCGCGCAGCCAGGCAACGCTGTCGTGGCGCCGGCCGCGCGGATCGGCGCCCATGTTCGGCGCGCCGCCGAAGCCGGTGATGCGGTCCTTGGTGGCGGTCGAGCTGTTGCCCTCCGGATCGATCTGCAAGGTGCCGCCGACGAACAGATCGCAGGCATATTGTCCGGCGACCTGCGCCAGCGCGCGGTTGGAGCGCAGATTGCCGTCGGCGCCGACCGGAAACACATCGGGACGGCTGGCGACATAGCGCTCCATGCCGAGCTCCGAGCCGAAGCAATAGACGTTGTTGACGAAGCCGGCTTCGATGGCGGGGATCAGCGTCGGATGCGGGTTGAGCACGAAATTCCGCGCGACCTTGCCCTTCAGCCCGCGCTTGGCGGCAAAGGTCGGCAGGATCAGCTCGATCGCCGCGGTGGCATAGCCGATGCCGTGATTGAGCCGTGTCACCTGATAAGGTTCATACACCGCTGCGATCGCCATCATCGCCATCAGGACGTTCTCGTCCCTGACCTTGGCGGGATCGCGCGTGAACAGCGGATCGATCGCATACGGCTTCGGACCGGGCACCACGACATCGACCCAGTCGCCGGGGATGTCGACGCGCGGCAGGCGATCGACGATTTCGTTGACCTGCGCCACGACGACGCCACCGCGGAACGCCGCGGCCTCGGCGATGGTCGGCGTGTCCTCGGTGTTCGGACCGGTGTACAGATTGCCGTCGCGATCGGCCTTGTCGGCAACGATGAGCGCAACCTGCGGCGTCAGGTCCACCAGCATCCGCGCGTAAAGCTCGAGATAGGTATGGATCGCGCCGATCCGCAGCGCCTTGGCGGCGACGAGCTCGGCGAGGCGGCGGCTCTGCGGGCCGGCAAAGGCGAAGTCCAGGCGGTTGGCGATGCCGCGTTCGAACACCGCGAGATGATCGGGAAGCGCGAGCACCGACTGCACCATGTGCAGATCATGCACCCGCGCCGGGTTCACCCCGGCGAGGCACGCGGCCAGGAAGTCCGCCTGCTTCTGGTTGTCGCCCTCGAGCGCCACCCGGTCGCCGGATGCGATGACCGCCTCCAGCAGCTCGATGGCGCGGTCGGGCGGGCAGACCTTTCCACTCGCGCCGCAGACAGCTCGCGCACGCGCCAGGCGCGCCGTGCGATCGGTTCGTTGTGTCGTCTCCGACATGATGGCCTCTCCTTGCTTGATCATCTGAAGCGAAGGTAGGCGGCCGGCATTGATAACAAAAACGATATTCTATAATATGATTGATTATGAATATGGATTAATCGATGCTCGACCTCGAACTTTTGCGGGCCTTCGTCGCGGTCGCCGATTGCGGCGGCTTCCACCGCGCCGCCGAGCAATTGCATCTGACCCAGTCGACCATCAGCCAGCAGATCAAGCGGCTCGAGCTCGAGACCCGGCGGCCGCTGTTCCGGCGCACGACGCGCAGTGTCGCATTGACCGATGAAGGCGAGATGCTGCTCGGGGATGCGCGGCGTTTGCTGCAGCTCGAGGAGGCGGCGCGGCAGCGGCTGGTGGCGCCGCGGCTGTCCGGCTCGGTCCGTCTCGGCGTGGTCGAGGAAGTCGCCGGCGGCTCATTGCCGTCGGCGCTGGGCCGCTTCGCCGCGCTGCATCGCGGGGTCAAGCTCGAGGTGCAGATCGGCGTCAGCGCCGAATTGATCGAGCAGCTCAATGCGGGCCGGCTCGATCTGGTGTTTGCCAAGCGGCCGCTCGGAACGTCGAAGGGCCGCCTGGTGTGGCGCGAGCCGCTGGTGTGGACTGCGGCGGACACGTTCGATCTCGTTCCCGGCGCGCCGCTGCCGCTGGCGCTGTACCGCGAACGCTCGGTGTCGCGCGACGCCGCGCTCTCCGCGCTGCGCGACGGCGAGCTCGGCTGGGAGATCGTCTATACCAGCCCGAGCCTGACCGGCGTCCGCGCCGCCGCCGTCGCCGGACTTGCCGTCACCCCGCTGCCGCTCAGCGCGGTCACCCCGGGCCTGCGCATTCTCGGAATGGGCGACGGCCTGCCGCCGCTTCCCGATCTGGAATTCGCCATCTACGAGAAAAGACGGCCGGACAAGGCCGCGGAGGCACTCGCCGATGCCTTGCTGACGCTGGCGCGCGGTCCCCTGCGCCCCACGATCTGAGCGCGCCGAACCCCAAATTGCGCCGCGCGCCGGTCTGCCTGCCGGCGGGCAGCCCCCGCTGTTCCCGGCCGTTCCAACGAGATTCGTATTGAACGCTTGGGCTTAGGCAAATTTTAAACCGGGAGGCGTAGCTTACCCCTTGCGAGTTCAGTGGTTGAGAGTTTGTGAGTACGCCATGACAGAACCCCATCGCCCGAGGGTGAAATACGTCATCGGGCCTGACGGCAGCCCGTTAACGATTGCGGATTTGCCGGCCCCCGGTACCAAACGGTGGGTCATCCGCCGCAAGGCCGAAGTCGTCGCTGCGGTCCGCGGCGGCCTGCTCTCCCTCGAGGAGGCCTGCAGCCGCTACACATTGACCGTCGATGAATTCCTTTCCTGGCAGTTCTCGATCGACCAGCACGGTCTGGCCGGGCTGCGCACCACCCGCATCCAGCAATATCGGCAGTAATTCGGCGCCGATCCTGTGGCATTTGACGAAAACCGGCCTCGCCTTGCGAAGCCGGTTTTTTTCATGTCCGCGATTTTGCCGCGGTTCTTAACCTTCGTTAACCATATGGAAACCATACCCTAGGCAATATTTGCCCAGTCGGACCCGCGCGGGCCGAATCCCTGGGGGCCGTTGGTGCAAAGTCTGGTTGCTTTCCTGAGAGGTCTTGGTGCGGCCCGCCTCGCGGCCATGGTTGCGGTCACCGCGGCCCTGATCGGCTTCTTCGCCTTCGTCATCATGCGCGTCACCACGCCACAGATGACCACCCTCTTCACCGACCTGTCGACCGAGGATTCCTCTGGAATCATCAAGGAGCTGGAGCGCCAGGCGATCCCGTTCGAGCTGCGCAATGACGGCGCTGCGATCATGGTGCCGAAGGACAAGGTGACGCGGCTCAGGATGAAGCTCGCCGAGGGCGGCATGCCCAAGGGCGGCGGCGTCGGCTACGAGATCTTCGACAAGTCGGATGCCTTGGGCACCACGAGCTTCGTCCAGAACATCAACCATCTGCGGGCGCTGGAGGGCGAACTCGCCCGCACCATCCGTGCCATCGACCGCGTCCAGGCCGCGCGCGTCCACCTCGTGCTGCCGGAGAAGCCGCTGTTCTCGCGCGAGACGCCGGAGCCATCCGCCTCGATCGTGCTCAGGGTGCGCGGCGCGCTGGAGCCGCAGCAGATCCGGGCGATCCGCCACGTCGTCGCCTCCGCGGTCAACGGGCTGAAGCCGCAGCGGGTCTCGATCGTTGACGAGGCCGGCCAGCTGCTGGCCGACGGTGCCCAGTCCGATGCCGACGCCGCGGTCGGCGACGAGCGCCGCGCCGCCTTCGAGAAGCGGATGCGCAAGCAGGTCGAGGACATCGTCTCCTCGGTGGTCGGCGCCGGCCGCGCCCGCGTCCAGCTCTCCGCCGACTTCGACTACAACAAGATCACCCAGACCTCGGACAAGTTCGACCCCGAGGGTCGCGTGCTGCGCTCGACCCAGACCCGCGAGGAATCGAGCCTCACCGCCGACAATTCCGGCCAGGTCACCGTCGCCAACGAGCTGCCGGGCAGCCAGAACCAGGACAATGCCGCCCGCGCCCGCGACCAGAGCAAGAAGAGCGAAGAAACCAACAATTACGAGATTTCCCGCACCACCAAGACCGAGGTGACCGAGGCCGGCCGCGTCAACCGCATCTCGGTCGCGGTGCTGGTCGACGGCAGCTACTCCAAGAACGAAAAGGGCGAGCTGGTCTATCAGGACCGCACCAAGGAGCAGCTCGACCGCATCGCCGCTTTGGTCCGCTCCGCGATCGGCTTCGACCAGAAGCGCGGCGACCAGGTCGAGGTCGTCAACCTGCGCTTCGCCGAGCCGCCCGCCGCGCAGCCGATCGCCGAGCCGACCGGCCTGCTCGGCATGCTGCAATTCACCAAGGATGACGTGATGTACGTCATCGAGCTCGGCGTCATGATGATGCTCGGCCTGGTCGTGCTGTTCATGGTGGTCCGTCCGCTGGTCAAGCGCATCGTCGCGGCCGACGTCATTCCGGCGCTGACCGGCGCGGGCATGCCCGCGCTGGCGGAAGCCCATGCCGAGAGCGCCGCAACGCCCGGTCAGGCGCTGATCCCGAGCGGCGGCGGCGCGGCGCAATTGATCGACGTCGCCCAGATCCAGGGCCAGGTCCACGCCCAGGCCGTGCACCGGGTCGGCGAGCTCGCCGAACGCAATCCGAACGAAACCGTCTCCATCGTCCGTCAATGGCTGAGCGAGCCGGTAGAGAACTGACATGGCCGCCGTACCCCAGACCACCAACGCCAACGACATCGCCACCGTCCTCTCGACGCTGGCGAACCGGCAAAGCGCCCGGCCCAAGGGCAAGCCGCTGCCCGGCCCGAAGCGGGCGGCGATCCTGATGCTCGCGCTCGGCGAGCAGTATGGCGGCAAGATCTGGTCGATGCTCGACGACGAGGAAGTCCGCGAGCTGTCGGTCCACATGTCGACCCTCGGCACCGTCGAGGCCGACGTGGTCGAGGACCTGATGCTGGAATTCGTCTCGCGGATGTCGGCCTCCGGCGCGCTGATGGGCAATTTCGACGCCACCGAACGGCTGTTGCAGCAATATCTGCCGGCCGAGCGCGTCTCCGGCATCATGGACGAGATCCGCGGTCCGGCCGGCCGCAACATGTGGGAGAAGCTCTCCAACGTGCAGGAAGAGGTGCTCGCCAACTACCTCAAGAACGAATACCCGCAGACCATCGCCGTGGTGCTGTCGAAGCTGAAGCCGGAGCACGCCGCGCGCGTGCTCGCGATCCTGCCCGAGGACATCGCGCTCGACGTGGTCGGCCGCATGCTGCGGATGGAGGCGGTGCAGAAGGAAGTCATCGAGCGCGTCGAGCAGACGCTGCGCACCGAATTCATGTCGAACCTGTCGCAGACCCGCCGCCGCGACGCCCATGAGGTGATGGCCGAGATCTTCAACAATTTCGACCGCCAGACCGAGACCCGCTTCATCACCTCGCTGGAAGAGGAAAACCGCGAATCCGCCGAGCGCATCAAGGCGCTGATGTTCACCTTCGACGATTTGATCAAGCTTGATACCGCCTCGGCCCAGACGCTGATGCGCAACATCGACAAGGACAAGCTCGGCGTCGCGCTGAAGAGCGCCAACGAGGAGGTGCGCAGCTTCTTCCTCGGCAACATGTCCTCGCGTGCCGGCAAGATGCTGATGGACGACATGGCCGCGATGGGCCCGGTGCGGCTGCGCGATGTCGACGAGGCGCAAGCGCTTCTGGTCAACCTCGCCAAGGACCTCGCCGCTCGCGGCGAGATCACGCTGACCAAGAACCGCGCCGACGACGAGCTGGTGTATTGATGGCCGCGCCCGCAAAATTCCTGTTCGACACGGATTTCTCGGCGCCGGACCGCGCGCGCGAACGCGCGCCGACGCCGGCCGAGGTCGCGCAGAAGGTCGCCGACGCCGAGGCACGGGCCTATCGCGCCGGCTACGAGGCCGCGCTGCGCGAGGCCAAGGTCGAGAGCGACCGCCGCGCCGCGCAGGCGCTGGAGGAGATCGGCACCGCGATCAAGGGTATCGCGGCGCGCTTCGCCGGCATCGAGACGCGGATGGAGACCGAGGCGGTGGACGTCGCGGTGGCGGTCGCCCGCAAGCTTTGTTCCGAGCTGATCGCGCGCGAGCCGCTCGGCGAGATCACCGCGCTGGTCTCCGACTGCTTCTCGCATCTGGTGGCGACGCCGCATCTCGTGGTCCGCATCAATGACGCGCTCTACGAGGCGGCGCATGACAATATCGAGCGGATGGCGGCGCATTCCGGCTTTCAGGGCCGGCTGGTGATCCTGGCCGAGCCGACGATTGCGACCGGCGACTGCCGGATCGAATGGGCCGATGGCGGCGTCGTGCTGGAACGCGCCGCGATCGAAGGCAAGATCAACGAACTCGTCGGGCGCTATCTGGCGTCCCGCGGCCAGGCCGGCTGAAGGCGATTGAGGGCTGAACCATGAGCGACACCGACACCCAAGTCCCGCTTCCCGATCTCAACTCCGCCGAGGCGCCCACCATCGACGACATCGGCTACAACGAGGATGAGCATGCCGCGCGCATCGCGGCCGATCTCGAGGCTGTGTTCGACGTGCCGGTGCAGGTCTCGGCGGTGCTCGGCCGCTCCAAGATGGACGTTGGCGACCTCTTGAAACTCGGACCGGGCACCGTGCTCGAACTCGACCGCCGCGTCGGCGAGGCGATCGACATCTACGTCAACAACCGCCTGGTGGCGCGTGGCGAAGTGGTGCTGGTGGAAGACAAGCTCGGCGTGACCATGACCGAAATCATCAAGGCAGAACGCTCTTAATAACTCAGGCGGTAGCGCGCGGGACCTGCGCGACCAGACGAACAGGAGATCATCATGCGGCTTCTCATCGTTGGCACCCTGAAGGGCCAGCTCACGACCGCGACCAAGATCGCGATGGACAACGGCGCCTCCGTGACCCACGCCGAGGCCGCCGAACAGGCGATGAACGTGCTGCGCGGCGGCAAGGGCGCCGACCTCCTGCTGGTCGATGTCGGTCTCGACATCCGCGACCTCGTGATGCGACTCGACGCCGAGCACATCCACGTGCCGATCGTCGCCTGCGGCATCTCCAACGACGCCCGCGCCGCGGTCGCCGCGATCCATGCCGGCGCCAAGGAATACATCCCGCTGCCGCCGGACCCCGAGCTGATCGCAGCGGTGCTGGCCGCGGTCGCCAACGACGCGCGCGATTTGATCTACCGCGACGAGGCGATGGGCCGGGTGATCAAGCTGGCGCAGCAGATCGCAGGCTCGGACGCCTCCGTCATGATCACCGGCGAGTCCGGCACCGGCAAGGAAGTGCTGGCGCGCTACGTCCATTCCCGCTCGGCCCGCGCCAAGCGGCCGTTCATCTCGATCAACTGCGCCGCGATCCCCGAGCACCTCCTGGAATCCGAGCTGTTCGGCCATGAGAAGGGCGCCTTCACCGGCGCGGTGGCGCGCCGCATCGGCAAGTTCGAGGAAGCGACCGGCGGCACGCTGCTGCTCGACGAAATCTCCGAGATGGACGTTCGGCTGCAATCCAAGCTGCTGCGCGCGATCCAGGAGCGCGTGATCGACCGCGTCGGCGGCACCAGGCCGGTCCCGGTCGACATCCGCATCATCGCGACCTCGAACCGCAACCTGTCGGAGGCGGTGCGCGAAGGCACCTTCCGCGAAGACCTGCTGTTCCGCCTCAACGTCGTCAACCTGAAGATTCCGCCGCTGCGCGACCGCCCGGCCGACATCCTCGAGCTGGCGCAGCATTTCGCCAGGAAATATGCCGAGGCCAACGGCATGCCGGTCCGTCCGATCTCGACTGATGCCCGCCGCGTCCTGACCGCGAACCGCTGGCAGGGCAACGTCCGCGAGCTCGAGAACACCATCCATCGCTCGGTCCTGATGGCGCAGGGCGACGAGATTGGTGCGGACGCGATCCTGACCCCCGACGGCGACCGGCTCGACCTCGCCAAGACCGCACCTGCGGTTGCGCACGCGACGCTTGCCGCCGAGCAGGTCACCCGCGCGCTGGTCGGCCGCACCGTCGCCGATGTCGAGCGCGACCTGATCCTGGAAACGCTGAAGCACTGCCTCGGCAACCGCACCCATGCCGCCAACATCCTCGGCATCTCGATCCGCACGCTGCGCAACAAGCTGAACGAATATGCCGACGGCGGCATTCCGATCACCCCGGCCGGCAATGGCGCGCCCGACTATCAACGGATGGCGAACGCCGGCTGAGGACCGCGAGCGGCAGGGTGCTCCTGCCGCGACTAAAGGCAATTGCGCCTGCGAGTGCTCACCATTGAGCCCGGCAGGCATATCGGCATGCACAGCCACAAGGACCGACCATCGGTTGTTTATTTCCCCTGCAGGGCGCGGACACAGTTACCCGCGATGATGGCAGTTCGCAGACCTTCCACCCGGGGGACACGACCGGTGAGCCCGGGACCACGTTGCATTGGCATAAGAATGATGGAAAGGACGACATCGTCCTTGTCACCGCCGACATCGTCAAGGCGGAGCCATCCAAATAGGGCGCCGCAAACAGTTAGAAGCTTCCGTTCTTGATCGCGATGCTCCGTGCTTGCGCAGCTGACCGAGTTTTGCTGCGTATTCTCAATTTCGGCGAGGTCCCCTTATGGAAGATGGCAAGCGGCGTCTGCTTTGGCGCGGGATGTTCCTTTTTCTGCTTGGCTTGCTGACCGGCTTCGTTGAAGCGAGCTTTCAAAACCAACGCATGGGACTTGCGGCACATCTTGAAAGTGTCATGAACGGCACGTTTGTTATTGCGCTGGGCGCCATATGGTCCGAAGTGAAATTGCAGACGCGCCAGAAAGCGATAACTTATTGGACAGTGCTGTACGGCACGTATGGCAATCGGGCCTTCACGACCCTGGCGGCGATCTTTGGGACGGCCGCGCTCTCGCCGATTACCGCTGCCGGTCACAGCGGTCGGCCATGGCGAGAAGCGCTTGTGACGCTTGGGTTCATCTCTGTCGGGCTGACCATTGTATTGGCTTCAGTCACGGTGCTGTGGGGACTGCGAAGGTCTGCGGTAAGTGAGGCCGGCCTATAGTCGACGGTCGAGGACGGCTTAGTCCGGTTTTGGCCCGAATCCGACGAACTCGAAGACTTATCTCAGGGTCGTCTGACAGGGATAAACCGGACCTCGACCGCGCCGGCCGCCAATTCCGTGTCTGCCCCTCCGAAAAAGGGGTAAAGTGCCCCAGGGTCACATCCGAGGAGCAACAACATGACCCTACAAATCGCCGAGGTAATTCCCACCAGGTTCGACCGGCGTGTCTTCGCGATCATGGGCAACACGATGCCACCCCGAGATCCTGATGACGACGAAGAGGACGAAGAGCAAGACGACGAAGAGAACCGAACCGACGAACCGCCGGTCGTGCGCGAGCCGGACGAAGACTGAGCAGGATGCTTATGATTGTCGTAGCCTGAGCTTCGGAGAACGTGATCCCCAGCCTACGTGCAGCGCGCTGGCGCGTCCGGCGGCTTTCAAGGTCGTTCTAATTTCGAGAGCAGCGGGCAGACGTTGAACGGACCACGGTTCCCGGCGGAGCAACCTGTTGGCGTTCACTGGTGCAGGAGGAGAGCATGACCCTCATATGGCTTGGTGTGCTCCTTGTTTTCGGCGGCGTGCTCCAGATGGCGTATCAGCCAATCTGGCGAGGCCGATTCAGCGGTGGAAGGTGGCTTCGCTCGGGGCGTGACACGCTGGAACCTGAAAGACCGGGTAGCGGTTTCGGCATCAAATCGAATTGGCCTGGACTTGTGATGGTCGCGCTTGGCGGCGCTTTCTTGCTAGCAGGAGCTGCCGTCTGAGTTGGACGAATGTCTCAGGCGATGCCCGTTATCTAGCCCGGCCATGTGCTAGAGCCATGTCTGCGACCTCCGGCGACGTCCGCTATTCCGCTGCTATGGGCGGGCAAGCGGACATCAGTCGTCCCCTTACCCTACCGATTTATGAGTACATGGCCTGTCGCGCCTCACGAATAGCTTGGGGCGTCGGGCTTGCGGAAGATCCGGATCGGATCGCCGGGCGTGACGTCGCGACCGGTGAACGTCACATAGGCATAGAGCGCGAGATAGGCGACGGCGATCGCACCGACGAGATAGAACAACCAGGTTCCCACGCGCTTCATCGAACGGTCACCTCTCCGAAACATCCGCGCCATTTAATGCGCCGATTGGGAAAGCGCCACGGCCAACATGCCGCGCCGGCTTCGGCGCCGTTCATCCCTTGAATCTTGCGGCAGGTTGCCTTATTCAATCTCTTATTGCGTTTTCATTTTTAGACAACTGGAGAGTGATATGGCTCTTTATGCGCAGACCAGCGGCACCCTGTCCACGACTTCCGCGACTTTAACGCCGATGCAAGGCCTCAGCCTGACGATTCCGGAGGGCGTCGGCACCACCGCGATCATCACCCTTAACGTTCCGAATCCCTACGCCACGGGCAACGATATTCCGGGCGGCGTGTTCGGCGTCACCGTCAATGGCACGGTCTCGCCGGTCGTCGCAAGCTTCACCTATAACGAGACCCCGTCGAGCTTTGGCCGTATCCCGACCACGCTCGTCGTTGGCATTCCGCTCACCAATGCAGCTCAGACCGTCCAGGCTGTATGGGCTGGCGTCCGCGGCAGCAATGTGATCATCGACAGCCCGGCATCGCTGAGCGCAGTTTTCTAAAGTCCGATCCGGATAAGCACGGCGCGCTAGCGCGGCCCTCGCACGTGAACATGACGCGACGGCAGGCTGACCTCAGCCAGCCGTGCGGCGTCTTCCTCATGGTCGATCGCGACATACTCGCCGTGCCAGTACGCCAGCGCGGCAGTACGCTCCGACGCAATCACGTCGAGCACGCGGCCGATGACGATCACGTGCGAATGCCGTTCGATGGTCTCCTCGACCTCGCAATCAACCGCGGCAAGCGCGCCGACCAGCAGCGGGACGCCTGACGCGCGCGTCGTCCACTCGGCCCCGGTGAAGCGGTCGGCGCCCTTCAGGCCGCCCTTGCCGGTGAAGCGCTCGGCGATGTCGCGTTGATCCGCGGCCAGGATGTTGACGCCGAACACGCCATGGCGCGCGATCAGCGGCCATGACGAGGCCGCGCGGTTGATGCTGACGATCAAGGACGGCGGCTCGACCGAGAGCGACGACACCGAGGTTACCGTCATTCCCGAAATATCCTTAGCCCGACCGGCCGTGATCACGCTGACGCCGCCGGTGAGGTGACGCATCGCGCCGCGGAATTCGGCGGCCGCAACCGCGGGCTCGATCGAAACATTGCGGACGACGGAATTCATGGCGACCTCACAGACTGTCTTCGCTGCCTTCGAGCAGATGCTTCAGGATCTCGCCCTCCAGCGCGGCGAGCTCGGCCGACCCGCGCCGGCGCGGCCGCGGCAGGTCGATCGTGACATCCTCGGCGATGCGGCCGTCCTCGATGACCAGCACGCGGTCGGCGAGCGCGACCGCCTCGGCGACGTCATGCGTCACCAGGATCGCGGTGAAGCCCTGGTCGCGCCAGACCCGCTCCAGCAATTGCTGCATCGATATCCGGGTCAGCGCGTCGAGTGCGCCGAGCGGTTCGTCGAATGCCAGCGCGCGCGGCTGGCTGACCAGCGCCCGCGCCAGCGCCACGCGCTGCTTCTGCCCACCCGACAGCACCGACGGCCACTGGGTGCGCTTGTCGCCGAGCCCGACCTCGACCAGCGCGCGTTCGGCGCGCGCCTGCGCATCAGCAGACGAGCGCTCGCGCCCCAGCCCGACCTCGACATTGGACAGCACCCGCGCCCAGGGCAGCAGCCGCGGTTCCTGGAACATGACGCGGACGTCCTGCGCCCGCGGCTGTTCGCCGAACGCGATGCTTCCCGCCGTCGGCGCGTCGAGGCCGGCGACCAGGCGCAGCAGCGTGCTCTTGCCGCAGCCGCTGCGGCCGACGATCGCGACGAACTGGCCGGCCGGGATGTGCAAGTCGATGCCGCGCAGCACCTCATTGTCGCCGAACGCCTTGCGCAGGCCGCGGATGGTCAGCGACAGGCCGCGGGCCGCGCCTTCGGGCACGCGCCGCAACTGCCGCGCCTTCACGACGATCTCGGTGCGGTCGACCGGCTCGGCTTCAGCGGTTTCGAAACGAAGCGCTTCTTGCATTCTCATTCTCACTTCTTCTGGAAGGCGGGATGCCACGACAGGGTCAGCCGCTCCAGCGCCCGCGAGGCGCTGTCGGCGAGCTTGCCGAGCAAGGCGTAGATCAGGATCGAGAGCACGACGACGTCGATCAGCATGAACTCGCGCGCCTGCATCGCCATGTAGCCGAGGCCCGACGAGGCCGCGATGGTCTCGGCGACGATCAAGGTCAGCCACATGATGCCGAGCGCAAAGCGCAGCCCGACGAAGATCGAGGGCAGCGCGCCGGGGAAGATCACCCGGCGGAACAATTCGCCGTCGGTCATGCCGTAGATGCGGCCCATCTCGATCAGCTGCGGGTCGACGGTGCGGATGCCGTGCAGCGTGTTGAGATAGATCGGGAAGAACACGCCGAGCGCCACCAAAAACAGCTTTGCCGACTCGTCGATGCCGAACCACAGGATGACGAGCGGGATCAGCGCCAAATGCGGAATGTTGCGCACCATCTGCAACGTGGTGTCGGTGAGCTTTGCCGACAGCTGCGACAGCCCGTTGGCGAGGCCGAACGCAAAGCCGATGCCGCCGCCGATCAAGAAGCCGATCGAGGCGCGCCAGAAGCTGACCCAGATGTTGCGGACCAATTCGCCGGACAGCAGCAGCTTCCATCCCGCCAGCGCGACGTCGGTCGGCGCCGGCAACACCCGCGAGGGCACGTAGCCCGTGACGCAGGCAAGCTGCCACACCAGCACGATTCCCAGCGGCACGATCCACGGAATCAGGCCGTCGACTTTGGGGAGTTTGGGCGCGCCGACGCGCGGGAGACTGTCGATAAGACTCATGATTGCGATGCCTGCTTCTGCGGACGGTAGTCGTTGCCGATGGTCTCACCGAACGGCCCGGTGTTGACGCGGATCGGCGTCACGTTGCCGCCCTGTGCCAGCGACAACAGCGGGAACACCAATTCGGCGAAGCGATAGGCTTCCTCGAGGTGCGGGTAGCCCGACATGATGAAGGTATCGACGCCGATATCCTGATACTCCTTGATCCGCGCGGCGACGGTCTCGGGATCGCCGACCAGCGCGGTGCCGGCCCCGCCGCGCACCAGGCCGACGCCGGCCCACAGGTTCGGGCTGATCTCGAGCTTGTCGCGGCGGCCGCCATGCAGTTGCGCCATGCGCTGCTGGCCGACCGAATCCATCCGCGCAAAGATCTTTTGCGCGGCGGCCACCGTGTCGTCGGTGACGTATTGGATCAGCTCGTCGGCGGCCTTCCAAGCTTCCGCATTGGTCTCGCGCACGATCACATGCAGGCGGATGCCGAACGAGAGCTTGCGGCCGCGCTGCGCCGCCACCGCCTTCACCTTGGCGATCTTCTCGGCGACCTGCGCCGGCGGCTCGCCCCAGGTCAGATATTTGTCGACGGTGTCGACCGCGACGTCGATGCCGGCATCCGAGGAGCCGCCGAAATACAGCGGCGGTCGCGGCGACTGCACCGGATTGAACAGCAGGCGGCCGTCCTCGATCCGGATGTGCTCGCCTTCGACATTCACGGTCTTGCCCGCCAGCAGATCGCTGTAGACGTTGAGGAACTCGCGGGTCACGGCGTAGCGCTCGTCATGATCGAGGAAAATGCCGTCGCCCTTGTTCTCGATCGGATCGCCGCCGGTGACGACGTTGATCAAAAGGCGACCGTTCGACAGCCGGTCCAGCGTCGCGGTCATCCGTGCGGCGACGCTCGGCGACTGCAGGCCGGGCCTGACCGCCACGAGATAGCGCAGGCGTTCGGTCCAGGGCGCGACGGCCGAGGCCACCACCCAGGAATCCTCGCAGCTCCGCCCGGTCGGCAGCAGCACGCCGTAATAGCCGAGCTGGTCCGCCGCCTGCGCGATCTGGCGCAGATAATTGAAGTTCACCTCGCGGCCGCCGATCGACGTGCCGAGATAGCGGCTGTCGCCGTGGGTCGGCAGGAACCAGAGGATGTTGGCGTTGGTTGGGGTGCTCACGTGCCCGGTCTCCATGCGACATCGGAAATCTTGATTTGTTTCGGGATCAGGCCGAGCGCGAAGAACGTGTCGGCGACCTGCTGCTGATCCGCGACCACCGCGTCAGTGACCGGCTTGATGCCGTAGGCCTGCCGCTTCAACGCGACCTCGACCACCGGCACCGACAGGCCGATGCTCGGCGCCAGCTGCTCGGCAACGGCGTGGATGTCGCCCTTGGCCCAGTCGTCGACCTCGCTCAGCTGCGCCAGCACGAGCTCGACGATTTTCGGATCGGCCTGCAGGAATTTCTTCGAGGCGAAGTAGAACTGATAGTTCGCGACGATGCCGGTGCCGTCGGCGACGGTGCGGGCGCCGGTCGCAGCCTCGGCCGCGGCCTGGAACGGATCCCAGATCACCCAGGCATCGACCGCGCCGCGCTCGAACGCCGCGCGGGCATCGGCCGGTGCCAGGAACACCGGCTCGATCTCGGAATATTTGACGCCGGCCTTCTCCAGCGCCTTCACCAGGAGATAGTGGACGTTGGAGCCCTTGTTCAGCGCGACCTTCTTGCCCTTCAGGTCGGCGACCGACTTGATGGCACTGTCCTTCGGCACCAGGATCGCCTCGCCCTTCGGCGCCGGCGGCTCGTAGGCGACATACTGGATCGGCGCGCCGGCGGCCTGCGCGAAGATCGGCGGCGCCTCGCCGGTGTTGCCGAAATCGATCGCGCCGACATTGAGCGCCTCGAGCAGCGGCGGCCCGGACGGAAACTCGGTCCACACCACCTTGGTGCCGACCGCCTTCAGCTTTTCCTCGAGCGAGCCCTTGCTCTTGAGCAGCACCAGCTTGCCGTATTTCTGGTAACCGATACGGACGACCTTCTCCTCGCCGTAGGAGGCGCTGACGGTTGCGGCGACGATGCTGACCGACAGCACCGCGCGGGCGACCCAGCGTCGAAATAAACGCGTCATGGGACTATCCTCTGCATTGAAATGACCAAACGTGCGCCGATCAGGTCTGGGGATTGCGCCAGACGATGTCGCGGATCGCGATCTGCTTCGGGATCAGGCCGAGCTTGAAGAAGCGGTCGGCGACGCCCTGCTGGGTCGCGATGATGTCGTCGGTCACGGGTCCGACCGAGAAGCCCGCCCGCTTCGCCGCGATGGTCTGGATATCGAGCGGCACGCCGGTGACCGCGGCCAGCGATTTGGCGACCTCATCGGGATGCGCCTGCGCCCATGCCGCGCTCGACGTCGTGACATCGACGATCTGCTGCAGGATCGCGCCGCGATTGCGGGCGAAGTCGCGGTTGGCGATGTAGAACGAGTTGGTCTTGGTGATGTCGCGCGTCTTGACCAGAATGCGGCCGTTCTGCTTGGTCTCGGCGATCGCGAAATACGGATCCCAGATCGCCCAGGCATCGATGCCACCATTGGCGAAAGCGGGGCCGGCGTCCGGCGGCGTCAGATAGACCGGCGTGATGTCGTCATAGGTGAGCCCGGCCTTCTCCAGCGTCTGGATCACGACGTTATGGGCGCTCGATCCCTTGGTGAAGCCGACGCGCTTGCCTTTGAGATCGGCGATTGACGTGATCGCCGAATTCTGCGGCACCAGGATGCCGGAGCCGTTGATGATGGGCTGAGCCGCGGCGTAGACGATGGCGGCGCCCGCGGCCTGCGCGAAGATCGGCGGGGAATCGCCGACCGCGCCGTAGTCGACGCTGCCGACATTCATCGCTTCCATCATCGGCGGGCCCGAGGAGAACTCGACCCATTTCACGCTGATGCCCTGCGGCTTGAAATGATTTTCCAAGGCCTCGCGCTGCCGCGTGATAACGAGCACGCCGTTCTTCTGATAGCCGATACGAATTTCCTTCGCGTCCGCCTGCGCCTGCGCACCGCGTGACAGCGCTGCGGCGGCGGCTGTGACGAGCGACAGCTGGAGGAACTCACGACGCTTCATTCCAAAATTCTCCTGACGATCAAGCGCGCTATCGCGCTGCACGATCATGCGATGTCAGGATGATGGGGCGCGCGAATGAAGCTGTCGAGCACCGCACAAAAATAGCGATGCCAGCACTTCGGTGCCGGCATCGCGCGTGCCGTTTCTTTTAAGGCGCGGATCGCGCGTAGCGAATTATTTTCCTCACGGAAACGCGAGGTCGCTGTACAGAAGCGTTTTCGAGCGAAGTGGGTACCGGTTCGCGTAAAAAAACGCGTCCAACAAGAATCTGGAACATCGGCTCTGATTATCAGAGCCGATGCTCCAGCAATCGATCAGCCCGCGGCGGCAGCTTTCGACCCGACATTGACCGCGAGTTTACCATAGCGGTCCGTGAACGCCTGGGTGTCGATCTCCTCGAGCTGGATCGAGCCGTCCAGCACGCCCTTCTTCCAGGCATCGTGCTCGGGATCGTGCTGGAACTCCGGCATCACCTCCTTGGCGAACAGCTCGAGCGACTCGCAGATGTGCTCATGCGTGTTCTTGCCGGCCTGGTTGAGCAGGATCACCTGATCGATATGCGAGGAACGGAAGCGCCGCAGCTTCTTGCGCAAGGTCTCGGGCGAGCCGATCAGGCCGCCGCGCAGCGCGGCCTCCTGCGCCTCCGGATTGTCGCGCTTCCACTTGTTGTACTCGTCCCACATGTTGACGGTGCCGGGCGCCGGCCGCTGCCGGTTCTGCGCCTGGCCGTAATAGCGCAGCGCGAACTGGAAGAAGGTCGCGCCGTCGGCGCGCCGGCGCGCTTCCTCGTCGGTCTTCGCGCACATGAAGAACGAGACCAGCGCCATGTTGGGATTGATCTCGTAGTCGGCGAGCTTCTTCAGCCGCTTGGTGATCGCGTTGTAATAGGCGTGCACCCAGGCATGCGCCGCCTCGGCGCTGACGAACTGAAAGCCGAGCGCGCCAAACCCGTTCTGCCCGGCGCGTTCGATGGTCGGCAATTGCGAGCACGCCATCCAGAGCGGCGGATGCGGCTTCTGCACCGGCTTCGGCACGACATTGCGCAAGGGTATATCGAAATAGTTGCCGTGATGCTCGGTGCCGACCTTGGTGAACATCGGGAAGATCGCCTGCACGGCTTCCTCGAACACCTCGCGCTTGGTCTCCATGTCGCGGCCGAACGGCGTCAGCTCGGTGATCGAGGCGCTCTCGCCCATGCCGAACTCGCAGCGGCCATTGCTCAAGAGATCGAGCACCGCGACCCGCTCGGCGACGCGGGCCGGATGATTGGTGGTGAGCTGGAAGATGCCGTGGCCGAGCCGGATGTTCTTGGTGCGCTGGCTCGCGGCGGCAAGGAAGGATTCCGGCGCCGGCGAGTGCGAATATTCCTCGAGGAAGTGGTGCTCCACGACCCAGGCGTAGTCGTAGGCGAGCCGGTCGGCGGTTTCCAGTTGCGTCAGCGCGTTCTGGTAGAGCCTGAGCTCGTCGCCGTCGTTCCAGGGGCGCGGCAATTGCAGCTCGTAAAAGATGCCGAATTTCATGGAGTCACTCCCAAGGTCGCTTCCTCGACCACGTGTCGTGGTCCCGACCGCTTGTTGTTTTGGGGCAGTCTAGTGGCGCCCCGGATCAAGTCTAGCCTCGGGGGCGAAACCCCAATTCCGCGCAGCGGGAGACGGCTTGATCGGAACGCATGAATGTTTAGCTTGTGCTGGCCTGAGTCGCGGCGCTATCGGTCGCGCGCTCACGCTTCCGAAAGCTCATGACCACCTTCACGCCGCATCAGGACACTGCGCTGAAAGCCGTCGCCGACTGGCTGAAGGCCAAGCCCGGCCAGAATGGCACGCCGCCGGTGTTCCGCCTGTTCGGCTATGCCGGAACCGGCAAGACCACGCTCGCCCGCCACATCGCCGAAGGCGTCGACGGCGAGGTAAAGTTCGCGGCCTTCACCGGCAAGGCGGCGCTCGTCATGCGCAACAAGGGCTGCGACAGCGCCTCCACGATCCATTCGCTGATCTACCGCGCCCGCGAGTCCGGCGTCGAGCAGCCGAGCTTCGAGCTCTGGGACGACGCGCCGGCATCGAAGGCGAAGCTGATCGTGATCGACGAGTGCTCGATGGTCGATGCCGAGCTCGGCCGCGATTTGATGTCGTTCGACTGCCCGCTGCTGGTGCTCGGCGATCCCGCGCAATTGCCGCCGATCCAGGGCGGCGGCTTCTTCACCGATGCCGAGCCCGACGCGATGCTGACCGAGGTGCACCGCCAGGCGCAGGACGATCCGATCGTGCGGATGTCGATGGATATCCGCGAGGGCCGCGAGCTCGAGATCGGCCGCCACGGCGAGAGCGAGGTGGTGTCGCGCAAGGAGCTCGATCCGGACCGCGTGATGAGCGCCGACCAGGTGCTGGTCGGCCGCAACAACACCCGGCGCGCCTACAACATGCGGGTGCGGCAGCGGCAGAACATCGAGGATCCGCTGCCGGTTGCCGGCGACAAGCTGGTCTGCCTGCGCAACAACCGCAAGAAGGGCCTGTTCAACGGCGGGCTGTGGCGGGTCAAGGCGCGCGCGCAGTCGAAATCCAAGATCATCACCATGCGCGTGATGCCGGACGAGGATTTCGGCTACAAGGTCACCAAGGTCTCGGTGCGCGGCGAATGCTTCGATGGCGGCGTCGAGGGCGTGCCGTGGGAGCAGCGCAAGCCCTATGACGAGTTCGACTACGGCTATGTGCTGACCGTGCACAAGTCGCAGGGCTCGCAATGGGACGACGTCGTGCTGTTCGACGAGAGTTTTGCATTTCAGGACTCGCGCGCGCGGTGGCTCTACACGGGGATCACGCGGGCAGCGAAAAGATTGAGTATCGTCGTTTAAGGTTGTCATTCCGGGATGGTCCGAAGGACCAGACCCGGAATCTCGAGATTCTCGGTGCGCAATTGCGCACCTGAGGGTTCGATGCTTTCGCATCGCCCCGGAATGACGTTCTCCTTCTCACGAAACCGTGTGGCCGGCGCCGTAACAAAACGCCCCCTCGCCCGTATTTTGAAGCGTCGGAGCTGCCCGGCCTGATTGGCCAATGGCGGCTCCCGCTCTAGACTGGCCCCACTTGCGATCCCACGAGGAACCCATGCCCAAAAGCTCCCTCAGCCGCCTCTCGCTTTGCGCCGCCGCGATCGGCGCGCTGGCAGTCACAGCTTTTGCCGTTGCGCCCTCGCTTGCCGCCGAGGACGCCGTGATCATCCCGCCGCCGGCCGCGAGCGCGCCGGAAACCGGCATCAAGACCGCGGTGCTCGCCGGCGGCTGCTTCTGGGGCGTGCAGGGCGTGTTCCAGCACACCGCCGGCATCGTCAGCGCGGTGTCCGGCTACTCCGGCGGCAGCAAGGCAAACGCCGATTACGAGAAGGTCTCGACCGGCACCACCGACCATGCGGAATCGGTCGAGATCAAGTACGACCCGCAGAAGATCTCCTACGGCAAGATCCTGCAGATCTTCTTCTCCGTCGTGCATGACCCGACCCAGCTGAACCGGCAGGGCCCGGATTCCGGCACGCAATATCGCTCGGCGATCTTCACCACCAGCGACGAGCAGAAGAAGGTTGCAGACGCCTATATCGCCCAGCTCAACGCCGCCAAGGTCTACAAGAAGCCGATCGTCACCAAGGTCGGCGCGCTGGAGGCGTTCTATCCGGCGGAGGGCTACCACCAGGACTATCTGACGCTGCACCCGAACCAGCCCTATATTGCCTATAACGACATCCCGAAGGTCGAGAACCTGAAGAAGATCTTCGCGGAGACTTACATCGAGAAGCCGACGCTGGTGGGCAGCACCAAGGTCACCAACTGACGGAACAATCACCGTCATTGCGAGCGAAGCGAAGCAATCCATAGTGCCGCAAGCGGATAGATGGATTGCTTCGTCGCTTCAGCGCAAAATTGCCTTGCAATTTTGTCGCGAGCTCCTCGCAATGACGATCAAACCGAGGAGGTTGAATGTCCGATACCAAGACCGACGGCAAGGTCCGCAAGAGCGAGGCCGAGTGGCGCAAGGAATTGACGCCGATGCAGTACGCCGTGCTGCGCGAGAAAGCGACCGAGCGGCCCTTCACCGGCGAGTACGAGCATGATCCCCGCAAGGGCACCTATGTCTGCGCCGGCTGCGGGCAGACGCTGTTCGAGTCCGACCAGAAGTTCGATTCCGGCTGCGGCTGGCCGAGCTTCTCCAAGCCCTCGGTCGAGAGCCATGTCGACGAGGAGCGCGACATGAGCCACGGCATGATCCGCACCGAGGTGCTGTGCTCGAAATGCGACGGCCATCTCGGCCACGTCTTCAACGACGGCCCCGGCCCGACCGGCCTGCGCTACTGCATCAACTCGGCGGCGCTGAAGCTCGACGAGAAGAAGTAACGCCGCCCACCACGCCGCGCCCCACGCGACCAACAGGCCGGTCGCGCGGGGCTTCGTTTTGGCTCCGGCCCCCGCAACATCCTCGTGATCGGCTGACGGCCTTAACGACTCGCAGGCCGGAATGTGCTTTGCTCGGTGTTCGCGGGGCCGTAGGCGTCTCGCCGTGCGGCTGCCGCCTGTTCTGAGGAGGGCGCCATGTCGCTTGGACTGATCCTCATCATCCTTCTGCTGATTATCCTGCTGGGCGGCTATAGCGGCCGAATTCGCGGCTATGGCTATGGCCTCGGCCACTCCGGAATGGGCCTTTTCGGGGTGATTTTGATCGTGGTCGCGATCCTGGCCTGGCTCGACAAGATTTGAGCGCCATAAGTCATTGAAACAAAATGACTTATCTGGCCGGACCCCGTGCTATGCGCGGATTCAGCATGTGCCCTGTCAGGGGCTCTTCTGGGGTCGCATTTTTGTCAAAGAGGCCTATATTAGGGGTCGAAATGACATGTACGGCGCGCCGCCGATAATAGGCCGCCGTCCCCCAAAATCCCTTTCGCAACGCCAACTGAAAAGAACACAAGAGGTCGTCGACCATGCGTCCCCTGCGTCCGTTCAACTATAACACATCCGCCGAACTGTTCCCCGCCGCGATCCGCAAGAAGAAGCGGGCGGGTTTCGCCTACCGCCGTTTCGGCACCGCTGCCGAGGCCGTGCAGTTCGCGATGGAGCAGCTGCCGGCGGACTCGCTGAACGGCGCCTATCTCCAGGTCGAGGAAGCCCGTTTCGACCAGAACGGCATCCGCTCGCTCTATGAGAGCGAGGCCTTCCCGCTGCCGCGTCGTCCGCGCCCGGCCGCCAGCCAGACCGACGCTGACGCCGCATAAGCTTTCTGCTCTTCGCCCAACGAAAAGCCCTCGGATCGATCCGGGGGCTTTTGTTTTGAGAGGGATTTATTTGCGCATGATCTGACGGAAAACCGCTGCACACTTTTCCGGATCATGCGCGCCTCGGCTGCTTGTCGAGCCAGCGCCGCAGCATCCGCACATTGCGGATATTGGCGCGGAACATCACGTCGAAGGCATCGCCCGCCACCGGCACCATGCCGATCACGCCGTCGACGGCGACGTTGGCGAGCATCCGCGCGGTGATGTGCCAGGGCGCGCCCAGCAAGCGGGCCTCGCGCACCAGCCACAGCGAGATCGCGGTGGTGATGATATCGCCGACCACGGGGATCAGGCCGATCAGCCCGTCGATGCCGTAGCGCACATTGGTGCCCGGCACGATGAAGGCGACGTCGAGCAGCTTTGCGACCATCTCCAGCCGCTGTAGCCGCTCCTCGCGGGTCAGATTGCCGAACGGATTGGCGGTGGAGTTGCGGAAGTCGAACTGGAAGCCTTCCTGAAAGGCTCCCTGAAAACCTTGGAACTGCGGATGCAGCGGGCCATCGGCGAGCTCGCGCCCGTCCTGGTCGATGACCTTGCTGCGCGCCTGCGCGCCGCCAAAAGGCGGCCGCGATCTCGCGGCGTGGGGCGTGAAGATGTCGTCCTCGGGCATGGCCATCACATGGTAACGCAGGCAGGCGGTTCAAGTTGCGTCACATTACCACTGTGTCACCTTCAAGGCCTGTCACCTCGAGGCTCTGCCGTGCTCGCGTTCAGTAGACGCCCTTGTTCATGGTTCTCAGGCGCTGCGCCAGCGTCCGCATGACCTTCAGGGCAAAATGCGGCGTCTGGCTCACGAGGAAGAGAAACTGCTTTTCCGAGACCGGGACGAGCTCGACATCCGTGAGCGCCGTGGCGGTCGCGCTCCTCGGCTCGTTGTCGATCAACGCCATCTCGCCAAAGATCGTGTCGGGCGCCAGATCCGCCATGGTCTTGTTGCCGACCTGAATGCGCACATAGCCGCTCTTGATTACGAAGAGCTCGTTGGCCTGCTCGCCCTCGCGAAAAATAATGCCGCCGGCTCGGACCAGGCGCGTTTCGATACTGTTGCCCGTCAGAAGGCTGAAGCTTGCATCTGCCACTCGAAATTCCTTTCCCGAATCCGGACGCAGACCCCGTACGTCCCGGCCGTCTGCAGCGACGGCTGAAATAAATGCGCGAACACAGAATACAGCAGGCCCGAGATCGGCACCGCCGCTGCCCCGGGCGGCTGCGGGTCGCGAGGACGACGCGGGCATGACATTGGGACTACGTTTGCGTGACGATGATATGACAGTTATGTGAAGTACGCTGGCCGTCCGGCCGTCTGGTGCGCGGACAAGACTACCGCAACGGGTAATCTATTCCGCGCCGTGCGTTAAGCGCGGCCCTGTCCGATCCCGATGCGATCATTCGCCGTTGAGCCAGAACTCGCCGATCGCGATTTCTGCTTTTCCCTTGGTAAAGAGTTAGACGCCTAGTGCTGCGAAGCCGGCTGCGCCGGCGCGTGCAGCTCTTCGGCATATTTGTGCGCCAGCCAGGACGTGATCACGCCCGGGATGAAGCCGACCATTCCGTACAGGATGAATTGCACCGCGCCGCTCTCGGAGCCGTGCGAGGCGTAGGTCAGCGCGGCGCCAACGAACGCCACCGCGCCGACGAGCAGCATCCGCACCACCGGCGCGATCCGCCTCACATGCATCAGGATGTCGTCGATCGCACCGAACATCAGCGACGGCACGATGCCGAACAGATAATTGTATTGCAGTGACTTCACGAACACGACGAGCAGCTTGGTCACCTCGCCGCCACTGGTCTCGGTCCAGTAGCCGGACTGATAGGTGGTCATGAGCAGCAGCAGGAAGCCGCCGATGAACGGCCCGATGGCTGCGAAGATCAGATAGCGTTTCATGGCGTGCCCCTGCCCGACGTCAGCCAAGTGTAACGCGGTCGCGCGACGGTTCTAGGGAAAAATCGAAAGCTGCGGCGATGTTCCGGAGTTCTGCGCGTCGAATGCGCTGCAACAGCCGCTGATCTTGCTGCGATACGGAATCGCCCGGACGAAGCCGGGCGATGACATTGCTGGCAACCGAGGCGAGAGCTAAGGCCGCTACTCACCCCACGCGGCGAACGCCTCGTTGAAGGCGCGCTCGCCGGGGGCGCCCTTTTCGATCGCGATGATGGCGCGGCGCTGGTTGGTGTAGACCAGCGGCACGTCGAACCACGAGCGCTCCTTCAAGAGCTGCAGGTTGCGCGAGCGGTCGGCGTCGACATTGGAGAGGCCGACCAGGAAGAAGCCGTCGGTGACCTTGACCGCGAGCCCGGCCAGCGGCGTGCCGCGCGCCTGCTCGTTCGACTTCATCAGGATGCCCGGCACGTTGCCGACGCCGCCATTGGCGAAGTCCTGCGGCAGGATGAAGGTCAATTCCGCGGTATGGCTCGCCGGCAGCGATGAATCGGTGTTGCGGCGGAACGACATCGTCATCTTGAACTTGCGATCGGGGATGTCGATGTCGGCGCGCACGGCGATGTCGGGCTTCTGGTTGCCCGATCCCTTGACCTGCTCGGTGCGCCAGACCACCGAACCGACATACTGCTTGCCCTTCGGATCCGACGGATCCTCGTCATACAGCACCACGCGCTGCGCCACCGGGGCGACCGTCTCACCCGACGACGAGGGCTGGCCGACGCGGTCAGTGATCTTCTTGCTCGCAGGCGTCGACGCGGCATCCTTCGGCGCCTCGACCGGGGCCGAGGATTTGAACAGGCTGCTGACAAGGGTCATGGCCTGCTGCCGGAACAGGATGCCGGTGCCGACCAGGATCAGCAGGATGCCGATCACGATCGCGGTCTTGAACGGGAACATCGACCCGACGCGCGGCGGCTTCTTCGGCTCGCGCTCGCCGTTGCCGGCCCGCGACCGCTGCGGCGGCGGACCCTGCGGCGGCTGCGGGGTGTAGCGCTCGGCCTCCTCGATCGACTCGTCGTAGGAATACGGCGCCTCGGGATCGCCGCCGCGATTCTCCAGGCTCGGCTCGAGCCGGTCGAATTCCGGCGAGGGCGACGGCACGTTGGCGTAGGTCTTGCGCGCGTTGCGGCTGGCTTGCGCCGCGGCCCGACCGAGATCGTCGGCATCGGCGGTGATGTCGCGGAAGCCGCGCACGCCCGGCGCGGCCGGCGGCACCGGCGACGGCGCGCCTTCCGGACCGCGGCGGGGCGGGCCCGGCCGGGCCGGCGGCGCCTGGGTCTCGGGACCCGGCGGGTTCTGCGGCCGCGGCGGGACCGGCGGCGGCGCATCGGGGCGCAAATTACGCGGCGGACGGGGTTCGGCCGGGGGCCGCGGGCGCGCGGCAGTGTCGGTGGGGCCGGCCTCGGGCGGCCGGGCATTGGCGCGGCTGCCGCGGGCAGCGGCCGCGCCACCGGGACGCGACGCCTCGCGGGCGCGCTGCGCGGCCTCGGACTCGACCTTGCGAACCGCCTCTTCCAGCGACAGCCGTTCGCGGGTGATCTCGGATTCGGAGAGCGGCGGCTGCACGCCGCGGAGCTGCTGGATCAACGCCGTTCGCGCCCGCGCATACAGCGCACGGCGGGCTTCGCCGGGGGCGTTGGGGTCCAATCCGGCGATGGCGCGGGCGATCAGCGGGTAGTAGTCAGCCATTTCCACACAATTGGAGGGATATAGGTAATATCCCGTTAAGCCTCGAACGGATTCTGTACCAGAATAGTATCTTCACGCTCCGGGCTGGTGGACAGCAGGGCGATCGGACACCCCACCAGTTCTTCGACCCGGCGAACGTATTTGATGGCCTGGGCCGGCAGATCCGCCCAGGACCGCGCATTGGCCGTCGGCTGCTTCCAGCCCTCGATGATCTCATAGATCGGCTCGACCCGGGCCTGTGCGCCCTCACCCGCCGGCAGATGGTCGATTTCCTTGCCGTCGAGCTTGTAGCCGATGCAGACCTTGATGCTGTCGAACCCGTCGAGAATATCGAGCTTGGTCAGCGCCAGCCCGGCAATTCCGCAGGTGCGGACAGTCTGTCGCACCAGCATGGCATCGAACCAGCCGACCCGGCGCTTGCGCCCGGTATTGACGCCGAATTCCTTGCCGCGACGGCCGATTTCCTCGCCGATCTCGTCGTTCAGCTCGGTCGGGAACGGACCCTGGCCGACCCGGGTGGTGTAGGCCTTGCAGATGCCCAGCACATAGCCGACCGCGCCGGGGCCGAGGCCGGTGCCGGTCGCGGCCTGCGCCGCCACCGTGTTGGACGACGTCACATAGGGATAGGTGCCGTGGTCGACGTCGAGCAGCGCGCCCTGCGCGCCCTCGAACAGGATGCGCTTGCCCTCGCGGCGCTTCAGGTCCAGGAGCCGCCACACCGTCTCGGCATAGGGCAACAGCTTCGGCGCCATCGCCGACAGCTCGCTCAGGATGCTCTTGCCGTCGATCTCCGCGAGGTTGAGGCCGCGGCGCAGCGCATTGTGATGCGCCAGCAGGCGTTCGATCTTGTGCGGCAGGGTGTCGAGGTCGGCGAGGTCCATCAGGCGGATGGCGCGGCGGCCGACCTTGTCCTCATAGGCCGGGCCGATGCCGCGGCGGGTGGTGCCGATCGAGGTGATGGCGTTACCGGATTCGCGCAAGGCGTCGAGCTCGCGATGCAGCGGCAGGATCAGCGTGACGTTCTCGGCGATCCGCAGATTGTCCGGTCCGACCGCAACGCCCTGCCCCTTCAGCTTGGCGACTTCGTCGAGGAAGGCCTGCGGATCGAACACCACGCCATTGCCGATCACCGCGAGCTTGTTCGGGCGCAGCACGCCGGAGGGCAGCAACGCCAGCTTGTAGGTCTCGCCATTGATCACGAGCGTATGGCCGGCATTGTGGCCGCCCTGGAAGCGCACGACGATGTCGGCCTGTTCCGACAGCCAGTCGACGATCTTGCCCTTCCCTTCGTCACCCCATTGGGCGCCGACGACGACAACATTGGCCATTGCGAAGATGTTCCCTTCAGGTGTTTTCAGACCATGATCGCGGCGAAAACGCGTCCGCCCACAGCGACCTGCATTGATATGCCCAGCCTAAATCGCGGCGCCCGGCCGCGCGCACGCAAGGCGCCTACCGGATAAAGGAAGCGGATCGGCTGCGCAAGCAAGAAGGGGCCTGTTTACGCCTTTTAGACGAGCTACAACCCTTTGATATCCCCATTAAATTCCATGCTGCGCCCGGCCGCGCCGGGCTGGCGGGAATTTAATGTTACGGCAACGTGACGCCAGACGTGCTGCGGATTGATCGCAGCTCTTATTACGGCGATCATTCACCTAGATTAACCGGCAGGGTCCATGCCCAATTCGACACAAGCGACGATGGCGCTGCGCAAGCTCGGCATTGCCTTCAAGCTTCACACCTATGTCTACGATTCCAGCGCCGAGAGCATCGGGCTGCAGGCGGCCGAGGCGCTCGGCGTCGACCCGAACCGCATGCTCAAGACGCTGATGGCGGAGGTCGACGGCAAGCCGGTCTGCGCCGTGGTGCCGTCCGACTGCGAGGTCAGCATGAAGAAGCTTGCCGCCGCCCTTGGCGGCAAGTCGGCCAGGATGATGCGCCCGGCCGATGCCGAGCGGCTGACCGGCTATCATGTCGGCGGCATCAGCCCGTTCGGCCAGAAGAAGAAGGTCCCGACCGCGATCGACGAGACCGCCCTCACCCACGTCACCGTCTTCGTCAATGGCGGCCAGCGCGGCCTGCAGATCGAAATCGATCCGAACGACGCCGCGCTTGCCGCCGGCGCCATGATGAAGCCGCTGGTGGCGACGCAGGACTGAACCTGCGCAAGACTGATCCTACGCAAGACTGATCGGAAGACCGATCGCCGCGATCAATGCGAGGACTTGTCCCTCGTGAACTCCGCGCCGACGAAGTCGGACAGACCGGATAATTCCTCCGCCGAAATATCGTTGACGTTGAGCCGCAGCTGCATGATCGCGAGGTCGAGCAGATGCGCGGCGAAGCTTGCGCCGGCAGCCCTCACGATGCTGCGCTGCTCGATCAAGACAGCGATGACGTCGCGCAAACTGCGCACTTGCACTTGATCCATGGCCCTTTGCCCGGCGCTGGCCGTTGTTAGCTGAGTTGTCATTGGGATACCGATTGTAGTGTGCTGATGGACGCCGCACCCACGGCTGGGATGTACGGCAGATGCTCGGCTTCCTCGCCGAGATGCGGGATGCGCGAGCGCGTCTCGCGGATTTCGATGTCGATGGTCATCGGCGGGGGAATCAGCGTCACCGAGGCTTTCGGCCACGGCGCCGGATTCGGGCTGACGCCGGTGAAGCGATAGGCCGCGGCGATCTCGAGCGCGAGCAGTTGCAGCTCGAGCATCGCAACCCCCATCCCGGCGCAGGCGCGCGGGCCGGCGCCGAACGGGATGTAGGCGTCGGTGTTGTAGCGCCGCGTCATCAGGAAGCGGTCCGGATCCTCGAAATGCCTGGGATCGCGCTGCAGCTGCCAGGGGCAGATCAGAAGCGAGGTGCCGACCTTGAGATCGCGCCCGCCGATCGTCACCGGCTGCATCACCTCGCGCGAGAACCACCAGGCGCTGGGATAGAGCCGGCAGACCTCCTTGACCAGCGTCGCGCTCAGATTGGCGCGCTTCACCGCGTCAAGTCGCAGCTCGCCGTCGTCGCCGAGGCACTCCGCCGCCTCGTCGGCAATCTCGTCCATCAGGGCGGGATCGGCAGCCATCTGGTAGAACATCCACGCCGCAGTCGAACCTGTGGTGTGATGGCCGGCCAGCAGCAATGTCAGGATCTCGTCCTCGAGATCGCGATCGGTCAGACCGAGCGCCTCGAGATCGCGCAGCGCGCTGCTCGAGCCCGCCTTGCGGCGCAGGCGCTGTACCACCGTCGACATGGCAAGCTTGGCACAGACCCGGTTCTTGCGCCGCCGATACCAGGCCACCGGACCGAACGGCAACGCGCGGAACATCTCTTCCGCCAGATCGTCCTCGATCGCACCCACGGCCTGAACCAGGGCTTCCTCGTCGCCGGACGACATCACCTGGGAGCCGAAGATCGCGACGCAGATCGTCCGCAGCGCCAGCATCGCGGTGACATGGTGCGGATCGAACGATCCGAGCCGCGCCAGGCTGGCGCCGACCGCGCGGATCTCGGCGCACATATGCGGCAGGAATTTCTCGACGCTGCCCTTGGCCATGTGCTTCTGCAGCACCGCCCGCCGCCGCTTGTGCTCCTCGCCGCTCAGCATCAGCGAGCTGCGGCCGAGCACCGGCGAAAGCTTCTTGATCAGCTTGCCCTTTCCGATGTCGGTCTCCGGCGCCTTCAGGATCGGACGCAGCAGATCGGGATCGTTCACCAGGAAGACGGGCGCAGGACCGAGCCGCAGCGGCACCAGCCCCGGCGCGGACTCGTTGCCGCGCGTCAACAGCAGACGCAGCGGATCACGCTGGAATGCTCGAACGTCCGAGAACATGTGAGGCATCGTGGATCTCCAATTGCCGTCCAAGGTCGAGGAATTTGGTCAGGCCGGGATTGGCGGCGAGACCGAGCGGGATTTCTCCGGCGAGCGCCGTCAGCGGGCGGCCCATGCGATCATTGCCGATCACCTGCGGCGGGCCGTAGCGGCGGGTGCGGATGTCCATGCGGGTGAGAAAACGCTCATAGGAAAGGTCGGCCAGCGCCACCAGCGCCTTCGCTCCGCGCAGCTCGGCGAAGCGGAACATCAGCGCATAGGTCACGCGTGCGGTCTGCGACCTCGCGACACCAGGCAGCACGCCGAAGCGGCTGATCTCCCAGGCATCGCGACGGCTCGGAAAGCGGCGCACCGCAAGCTGCGGGAAGACCGACGCGGTGAGGTAGGGATAATCGGTGCGGATCGCCCGGAAGCCACCGACGAGCTCGACGCCGGAGAACAACAGGCAGTGCTCGGTATACCAACAGTCGAACTGATCGCGTTCGGCATCCCCGACCGTGGTCAGAAGCCAGCCGCAATGATCGACGAACAGGCGTTTGCGCAGCCGCAACATCGCCCCGACATGCGCCGGATCAAGCTCTTCCCTGGTGATGAGTGCATGATAGCCGTCCAATAAATGCGGCATTATCCCTTCCTCCAAATGCGGAACATCTGGAACGAAAGGGGTTAACTGTGGTACCCCCGGAAACCGGGGGTTTTAGTAATGGGCCTGGTAGACGCGATTTCGACCATCGAGGCGTCGGATACCATCGACGAGCTCAGCTCGTCATTGCATCGCGTTGTCCAGAATTACGGCTTCTCGGGCTTTGCCTTTGTCGATGCCGGCCGGCCCGACCTCGATCTGCCCTATCATATCGGCACATTTCCCGACGCCTGGAAGCGGGCGTATGTGCAGAACGAGTTCGTTCATGCCGATCCGGCGCTGGCGCGGTCACGACGCACCAACACGCCGTTCAGCTGGAGCAGCCTGAAGCTGCCGGAGCGAAGCGGACGCAAGCGACCGCCCGAGGTCAAGACGATGGACGCCGCCCGGGAGTTCGGATTCAAGGACGGCTTCGTCGTGCCGTTCCACTATCGCGACCGGCTCGGCGCCGTACATTCGAGCTCGACGGTGTTCTTCTGGGAAGACGAGCGGCGCGACTTCGACAAGCTGTTCGTCTGCCATCGCCATGAACTGCATCTGTTGATGATCTACTGGGTGCAACGGGCGATGGATATCGTCAACCGCGACCAGCGCAACGCGCCGACCATCCTCAAGCCCGCGGACGCCGCCGAGACCATCAAGCTCACCGGGCGGGAGAAGGAAGTGATCGCCTGGGCGGCGCGCGGCAAGACCGTGGCCGACACCGCGCAGATCCTCGGCATTTCGCCGGAGACGGTGGAAGGCTTCATCAAGCAGGCGCTGCGCAAGCTCGAGGCTTCCAACAAGACCCACGGGGTAGCCAAGAGCATCGCGCTCGGGATCATCGATTTGTGAGCGGCGCCGCGCAGCCATGGCGGTGCTCCCGGGGCTGCCGCCATGCCGACTGCATCGCCCTGCCAGGACCAAACACCGCGATCTGTGGCGCGGTCACACAGCCGGGTTGGGTTCGTCTTCCCGGTCGCCCCCTGATTGCATTCGCGCACGGTCTTGATAATAAGGCCAGGGCCGGATGACGCTGACGCGCGCATCCCAGACCAGGGTGCGCACTCCGGTGCCCGTCCGGCGCGACTGCCCGGCTGGCGTAAAGACGCGGATCATCCTGCACGTTGCCCGGTACGGCAGGACCCGTCGTCCAGCCGCATGATCCGTAGAAGTCCCATCGCGACGAACCGCTGGTTCATTTGCTACCAACTTTCGTAGCGGAAATGCTGTCCACGGACCGAGCTGGAGATGGTCTGAACGCATCATGAGCACATCACAGGACGACCAGATCGACCAATTGGTGCAGGCGCGCTGGCGCGCAATCGGGCTGTCGCAGGCGGATCTCGCCGCGATCCTGTGCGCCGGCGCCTCTCTGCAAAAGAACGGCGTCGACGGCACGGTGAAAATCGATACCGGTCGCCTGGCGACCGTCGCCGAGATGCTCGGAATCGCCGCCGACATCCTCAATCGCCGGCCGGTCACGGCAGCGCCGACGCAAGCCGGGCAGACGGCGGAATCGCTGCAGTCCCTGCTCGAACTGCGCATGCTGCGGGTGTTTCGCGACGTGCAGGACCCCGACACCAAGCGGATCCTGATCGAACTCGCCGAGCAGATCGTCAAGCGCCAGACCACACCGCCGGAGACCGGCTAGGGCGGGATAAGTCTTGGTTGAATCGGCTTGGCACGATCTCGGTTCACCTCTCCCCGTTGGGGAGAGGTCGGATTGCGCCTGGCGATGCGAAGCATCGTCCAGTGCAATCCGGGTGAGGGTTCTTGCTCTCTCGATAGAGCGTAACCCCTCACCCGATTTGCTGCGCAAATCGACCTCTCCCAAGGGAGAGGTGAACTTCCGATGCCGCCAACCTTGTCTCATCAGGCCTTAGAGGCGCACGCCGGCCCGAGCAAAGCGCCGCCATGTTGCCTCGGTGAAGGGGTCTTCGCGCATGGTCGCGATGCGTCTATCCCCATTGATGGAATGGCGGAATCCGTGTCTGTGATCCGAGCCGGGGAGATCCATACCGGCCCGGCGGTGCCAGCCGGGCAGGCCGCGGCGCTGCGAACCCGGGCCCTTTTATGTCTGCCTCCGATTCCACCACATCAACGCCTGCGGCCGGCTCCTGGATCGCTAACCAGCCCTATCTGCTGCTCTGCATCACCGCGACGTGCTGGGCCGGCAATGCGATCGTCGGCCGCCTCGCCGCCGGCCACATTCCGCCGGTGACGCTGTCGTTCCTGCGCTGGTCGGCGGCCTTCCTGATCATCCTGCCGTTTGCCTGGAAACACCTCGTCCGCGACTGGCCCGTGATCCGCAACAATCTCGGCATCATGGTGCTGATGTCGATCACCGGCATCAGCGCCTTCAACACGCTGCAATACTGGGCGCTGGAGCACACCCAGGCGCTCAACACGCTGCTGCTGCAATCCGCGGCACCGCTGGTGGTCGCTCTGTGGTCGCTGATCCTGCTCGGCGCACGGCTGACGCTGGCGCAATTGTTCGGCGTGCTGCTGTCGCTCGCCGGCGTGCTGGTGATCCTGCTGCACGGCGATCTCACGACGCTGTCGAAGATCGAATTCAACAAGGGCGATCTGATCTTCATCGTCGCGTTGGTGATCTTCGCGCTGTATTCGGTGCTGACCCTGAAGCGGCCCAAAATCCACGGCCTGTCGGTCGCCGCCTTCACCTTCGGCTGCGGCGCGCTGGTCCTGACCCCGCTCTACATCTGGGAACTCGGCGCGCGTCCGGTGATGCAGCTCACGATCAACAATCTGCTGTCGCTGTTCTATGTCGCGGTGTTCCCCTCGACACTGGCCTATCTGTGCTTCAACCGCGGTGTGCAGCTGATCGGCGCCAACCGGGCCGCACCGTTCTTCCACATGGTTCCGGTGTTCGGCACCATCATGTCGATCGTGTTCATCGGCGAGCATCCGCAGGCCTTCCACTTCCTCGGCTTCGCGCTGGTGCTGGCCGGCGTCTTCGCGGCGTCGCGGAAGCAGTCGGCGGCGTGACTGCCGGAAGAGCACGTCTCCATCGTTCCCTCTCCCCGTTCTTACGGGGAGAGGGTCAGGGTGAGGGGCTCGCTCCGCGAGGACAGCGAGAGACTAAAGCGGGATGGGTTTAGGTTGAATCGATTTGGGATTCCCAAATCAGTGTGTTTCTGATTCACCATGCTGGCTG
>NZ_JADFUD010000057.1:0-50501 GCF_054820065.1 Bradyrhizobium sp. UFLA06-06 | reverse complement strand
ATGTTGCAGGGCATCAATCGCGGCCGGCGCGATCCGGATGCCAGATTGACGCGTGCTAAGGTTGCGCTTGACGAGCCCAGAACTAAGTCGGAGGATCACCCGACATTAACCGGGAAGAAATCCCGCCGCCTCCCTAAGCTATTCAGAATCAGGGAGAAGGCGCATCATCCCGGGCCAGACTTAAGCTCGGTGAGCAGTCACGTGGGGATCGAATCGGTGGCTGGAAAGATGTCCGATACAGTCCATTCTCTCAGCACGAACGGATTGACGCCCAAGCGGCAGATCCAGCGCTGGTCGGATGCGCTCACTGACCTTTGCGGCCAGTTCGACGTCGATGCGCTGGAGGGATCCTCGCTCGAAGCCCGGGTCAATTTCACGACGGTATCGCGCCTGAAGCTGTGCCAGATCGAGGCAAGCCAGCACCGCATCGCGCACACCATCTCGCGCATCAAGCTGAGCGAGCACCCCTACATCAAGATCGTGTTCCAGACCCACGGCGTCTCGCATTTCGAGCAGGACGGCCTGCACTTCGACATCATGCCGGGCGACTGCTTCGCCTACGACGTGTCGTGTCCGCACACCATCATCAGCCCGTCGCTGACGCGGCACGAGGTTGTCATCGTTCCAAAAGACTTGCTCAAGGAGCGCGGCTTCCAGCTCTCCAAGATGGCGCCGTGCAAGCTGTCGGCGCGCAACGGCACCGGCCGCATCGCCTATGATTTCGTTCATGCCGCCTTCGGCGAGGCACCGACGCTGACGCCGGTCAACGCCGTCGGCGTGGCCGATGCGCTGATCGACTTGCTGCTGTTGCCGCTGCGCGAGACCGGCGCCATGTTCGACCGCGGCAGCGCCGAGGCCACCTATGTGCGGGCCCAGGGCTTCATCCGCGAGCATCTGCGCGATCCGGATCTCTGCATCGACCGCATTTCGGCGGCGCTCGGCTGTTCGAAGCGCTATCTGCACATGCTGTTCAGCGATCGCGGCATGACGGTCAGCGACTACATCTGGAAAGCCCGACTGCAAAATTGCCGGCAGGAGCTGGAGTCCCAGAACGGCAAGACCATCACGGACGTCGCGTTCTCCTGGGGCTTCTCGAGCTCGTCGCATTTCAGCCGCGTCTTCCGGAAGTATTTCGGCATCGCACCCTCCTCCGTCCACAAGGGCCTGCACGGCGGTATGCCGGCGGATGTGGTGCTGGAATAGCGGTTCCATCCGACGTGCAGGCGTTGCGCCATGCCGTCCGCCAACAGACTTTCCCCAATCAAGTTGTCCTCAACCAAGCTTTCCTCGATCAAGGTTTGGGCACGCAACCTCAAACGGGACAGCGTTGCGCTGTATCTCGCATCGCGTGATCCGCGTGTGCCCTGGTATGCCAAGGCCCTTGCCGTCGCCGTCGCGGCCTATGCACTGTCTCCCATCGATCTGATCCCGGATTTCATTCCGGTGATCGGCTATCTCGACGATCTGATCCTGCTGCCGCTCGGCATCTGGCTCGCGATCTCGCTCGTGCCGGACGAGGTGATGACGGAATGCCGTGCCAAGGCGAGCGCCGTCTTGCAGCGTCCGACCAGCCGGGCGGGAATGATCGCGATCGTCGTGCTCTGGATCGCCGGCGCAGCGGCGCTGGCTTGGGCGGCTTTCAGATACTGGCGACAGCCAATCGTCTAGGACCGTGCGGCCTTTGGCACGAGCGCCTCGACCGTCACGCCATCATCGCTGGAACTGATGTTAAGCGTGCCGCCGAGCGCGAGGATCCGCTCCTGCATCCCGGTCAACCCGCGGCCAAGCCTGTGATCGCTCAGCAGGCCGCGGCCATTGTCGCGAACCCGCACCAGCGCACAGTCGCGGCTGCCGCGTAGGCCTGCCTGCCGTTCCGCCGGTTCGATCGTGATATCGACCGCCGTTGCGCCGGCATGGCGGAACACGTTGGTGAGCGCTTCCTGGACGATGCGATAGATCGTGAGGTCGGCCATCTCGCCGGTATCGCCGAGCGCCGGCGAGATGCGGCTCTCGATCTCCACCTCCGGGTGGGTTTCGCTCCATAGCCGAACCAGCGCGCCGAGCGCTTCCGCAAGCCCGAGTTCGGCCAGTCCGACCGGCCGCAAGCGCTCCAGAATCCGGCGCGTGAACTGCTGGAGCGCGTTGACCTGCTCGAGGATGGCGTTGCCGTGCTTGCGCAATGCCGCAGGGTCCGGCCGTTCGACTTCCGACAGCCGGGTTAGCGCGCCGGCATGCGCGCGCAGCGCAAACAGATAGGGCCCGAACTCATCGTGCAATTCGCGCGCGATCTCCTTGCGCTCGGAATCCTGCACCGAGACCGCGCGCTCAGCGAGCTGCCGCTTGCCCTCCACGGCGTCGCCAAGGGTCGCCGCCAAATGGTTCAGTTTGGCACAGATCGCGGCCAATTCCGGCGATCCGCCAGGCTCGACGCGTGCATCGTAGTCCCCGGCCTCGATGCCGGTCATGGCCTGCGACAATGCCTCCAGCGGCGCCAGCGCGCGGCCGACCACCAGCATGGTGACCAGAAGCAGCGCGACCGCGATCGCGGAGCCGACCTCGAGCTGGGTGACGATGCCGTCCCAGATCTCGGCGATTTCGTCGTCGGGATGCGAGGTGATGACCAACGATTGCGGCTTGCCATGCACCGAGATCGGCACCCGCACTGAGGTCTGCTCGGGATGGACCAGCGCGACGAACCACTGCGGCGGAGCGCGCGGATCGCCGGCGCCCTCGGGGCGGTCAGGAGACTTTGCGGCCGCGCCATCCTGCCGCGTGATGCTGACATGACGCAGCCGGCTCAGGTCCTGGACGATCTGGTCGAGCCGCGCATCGGGATCCGGCGCCTCGTCGAGACCCGCCACAATCGTCGCAACGAATTCGCGCGCCAGGCGGATCACGCTCTGGTCCTCGGCCTGGACACGCGGTCCCGCTTCCAGCACGAGCCGCGCAATATTGATGCCGAGGCCAAGCGCCAGGATCAGCGCCAGCAGCAGGTTGATCCGCGCGCGCAAGGATAGCTTTTGCCACATGACGTTGCCCCCGACCGCGATCCCTCCTCCGAGAGGATCGTTGACAGCCAAATTTGCCCGGCTATCTAATCGCACCCTATCGCAATCTCGCACGAGGTGCACAACCGGTCGGAACCGACCTGTCCTTCGCGCAAACCGATGTGATGATGAGTGAATCGAAGCAGGTCGCCGGAACAACGCCATGCGCATTCTGATCGTTGACGATCATCCCATCGTTGCCTCCGGCTGCCGCACGGTGTTTGCCGACGATCCCGAGATCACGTTGCTGGAAGCGGCCGATGCCGAAAGCGGCGAACGGGCGTTCGTCGCGGAGAAGCCCGATCTCTGCGTGATCGACATCAACCTGCCGACGGTCTCCGGCTTCGAGCTGGCGCGCCGCATCCTGACGCATGATGCATCTGCGCGCCTCATCATGTTCAGCATGAACGACGACCCGGTGTTCGCCGCCCGCGCCATCGACATCGGCGCCAAGGGCTACGTTTCGAAGACCGGCGATCCCAACGATCTGGTGGAAGCGGTGCGCGAGGTCGGCAATGGCGGCGTCTATCTGCCGCCGGCGATCGCGCGCAACGTGGCGTTTGCGCGGCCGGGCTTTGCGCAAAATCCACTCTCCAAGCTCACTTCGCGCGAGATGGAGATCCTGCGCCTGCTCAGTTCAGGCAAGAGCCTGTCGGAGATCGCCTGGCTGGTGCATTCGTCATACAAGACGGTCGCAAACACGTCATCGATCATGCGCCAGAAGCTTGGCGTTCGCACTTCGGCAGAGCTGGTGCGGCTGGCGATCGAGAGCGGCGTCGCCTGACGCAGCGCTCCAACCAAGAGGAATACGACAATGCAGACGGTTTCCCAGAACAAGTCGCATGGCGGCACGCAAGGCGTCTATCGGCATCCAAGCCGCGAGACCAAGACCGAAATGACCTTCTCGGTGTTCGTCCCTGAGCATGCTGTTGGCGCCAAACTGCCCGTCGTCACCTATCTGTCGGGACTGACCTGCACGCACGCCAACGTCACCGAGAAGGGTGAATTCCGGCGGGCATGCGCCGAGCTCGGCCTGATCTTTGTCGCACCCGACACCAGTCCGCGCGGCGAAGGCGTCCCCGGTGATCCCGCCAATTCATACGATTTCGGACTAGGCGCGGGCTTCTATGTCGATGCGACGGAGCCGCCGTTCGCGACCAATTACCGGATGTGGAGCTACGTCACCGAGGAATTGCCCAAGCTGATCGCCGAGCAGTTCCCGGTCGACACGACGCGGCAGTCAATCCTCGGTCATTCCATGGGCGGCCATGGTGCGCTGACGGTGGCGCTGCGCTATCCCGATCGCTATCGGGCGGCGAGCGCGTTCGCGCCGATCGTGGCGCCTTCGCAGGTGCCATGGGGCAACAAGGCGCTCGGCGGCTATCTCGGCAGCAACAAGCAGGCGTGGCGAAAGCACGACGCGGTAGCGCTGATCGAGGACGGCGCCCGCTTCTCCGATCTGCTGGTCGATTACGGCGATGCCGACGGCTTTCTCACCGAGCAGCTGCGGCCCGAATTGCTGAAGGCGGCCTGCGAGAAGGCCAACATCCCCCTCACCCTGCGGCGTCAGCCGGGCTACGACCACAGCTACTACTTCATCTCGACCTTCATGGCCGATCATCTGCGCTGGCACGCCGCGCGGCTGAAGGCTTGAGCGTCACGCAGTACGTTCATCCCGTCATCCTGAGGAGGCCGCGCAGCGGCCGTCTCGAAGGATGCACGGCCGAATTTCTGCGTGTGGCTGTAACCGGGCCGATTCATCCTTCGAGGCTCGCTCCGCTCGCACCTCAGGATGACGGAGGTCCATTCGCGAGCGCAGGCTACCGCGCCTGCGGCGCGCCGTAGTTCGGCCCGAGCAGACGGTTGCGCACGAGGTAGTCGGTGGCGCGCGACCACGATTCGTCGGTATTGCCGCGCATGTCGGCACTCGCCGCTGCCAGCAATTGCCCGCTATGTACGTCGCGCAGATAGAGATTGATGTTGAGGATGAGGTTGGAGACCTTCTGCACCACGCCCGTCATCACGAGATCAGCGCCCAGTTCGCCGGCCAGCTTCACATCGCAGCCACCACAGGCCTGAAGATTGCTGCCATGCGCCGCAGCATTGACGGGGGCGATGTCGAGCACGCGGAACTTGCCTGAGTCCGCGAGCTCCTTGCGCACCTGGTCGCCGGCCCGGAGCAGCCGCGCCTGCTCATCAGCGCGCGGCCCGCTCACTTCGCCCTGCAGGCTGGTGTCGATCATCTCGAGGTCGAACACCGCGAGCTTGGGCGGTTCGGCGCGCGCCGCCGCAGACATCACCAGCAAAGATATGACGAAGCCAAGCGCCGATCTCATGATTGTGAACCAATCGAATTTGTAACGTCGCAACGACAAAAAGCGGGGTTGCAAGCTAGGCCAATTCCGGCATCTTGCAAGTCAACAGCATGGAAGCCGGATTTCCGAAGGCCGTGCCGAGTGAAAAAGACTGCGGGAGGAGTTATGTTGCGATGGCTGATCGGCACGATCGCGCTCAGCATGGTGGCAACCGGCGCGCTGGCGGCTGATCCCGTCGAGGTTCATATCGGCTATCTCGGCCATGCCGGCGTCAAATCGACGCTCTCGCTGATCGAGCAGCCCGCCGACAATGACGGTATCGCCGGCGCGCGCCTTGCGATCGAGGACAACAATACAACCGGGAAATTCCTCAACCAGCGCTTCGTGCTCGACGAGGTCAAGGTCAAGGACAGCGACGATGTCGCCAAGGTCGCGACCGATCTTGCCGGCCGCAACGACTATATCATCACCGACCTGCCGGCAGATGCCCTGCTCAAGGTCGCCGACGCGCTGCGCGACCGCGGCACCGTGCTGCTGAACGCCGGCGCGATCGACGACCGGCTGCGCGAGCAGGACTGCCGCGCCAACGTCATCCATATCGCGCCGACCCGCTCGATGCTGGCGGACGCGCTTGGCCAGTATCTGGTGTGGAAGCAGTGGAAGCGCTGGCTGCTGGTGGTCGGCTCGCATGATCAGGACAAGCTTTACGCCGACGCGCTGCGCCGCGCCGCCACCCGTTTCGGCGCCAAGATCGTTCAGGAGCGGACCTTCGAGGACACCGGCGGCGCACGCCGCACCGACAGCGGCGTGACCTTGATCCAGCGCCAGATGCCGGTGTTCACGCAGCAGGCGCCGGCTTACGACGTGCTGGTCGCTGCCGACGAGAGCGAGGTGTTCGCGAACTATCTGCCGTACCGCACCTGGGACCCGCGCCCGGTGGCCGGCTCCGCGGGCCTCGTGCCGACCAGCTGGGACGCGGCGCATGACCAGTGGGGCGCGGTCCAGATCCAGAACCGATTCGTCAAGCTGAACATGCGCCGCATGACGGCGCTCGACATGCAGGCCTGGACCGCCGCGCGCATGATCGGCGAAGCCACATCGCGCACCAATTCGGGGGACCCCAAGAAGGTCATCGCCTTCCTCAAGGGCAAGGATTTCTCGATTGCCGCTTTCAAGGGCACGCGATTGACCCTGCGAGACTGGAATCTGCAGCTCCGCCAACCGATCCTGCTGGCCGATGGTCGTATGGTGGTTTCGGTCTCGCCGCAGGAAGGTTTCCTGCATCAGGTCTCCGAACTCGACACGCTCGGAGTTGACCGGCCTGAAACGAAGTGCAAGCTGCAGTGAGGGAGATGAAACGCATGTGGCGCCGCTGTCTGTTGACCGGGATGCTCGTTTGGCTTGCCGCGACACCGGCGTCCGCCTTCGTTGCCTACGTCTCCAACGAGAAGGGCAACACCGTCACGGTGATCGACACCAACAGCTGGACGGTGACCAAAACCATCAAGGTCGGCCAGCGGCCGCGCGGCATCGAGTTCTCGCGCGACGGCAAGTTCGTGATGGTCGCGGTCGGCGACGACGACACGATTCAGGTGATCGATACCAAGACCCAGGAGATCGTCGACACCCTGCCCTCCGGTCCCGACCCTGAATTGTTCACCCAGGATGCCGCCGGCAAGACCATGTATGTCGCCAACGAGAACGACAACACGGTCACCGTGATCGATCTCGAAAAGCGCGCCCGGATCGGCGACATCCAGGTCGGCGTCGAGCCCGAGGGCATGACGATCAGCCCGGACGGCAAGATCCTGATCAACACCTCCGAAACCACCAACATGGCGCATTTCATCGACACATCGACGCGCCAGATCGTCGCCAATGTGCTGGTGGATTCGCGGCCGCGCTTCGCCCAGTTCAAGCGCGACGGCTCCGAATTGTGGGTGTCCTCCGAGATCGGCGGCACGGTGTCGATCATCGATCCGGTCAAGCGCGAGGTGACCGGCAAGATCACCTTTGAAATTCCGGGTCTGCGCAACGAGGCAATCCAGCCCGTCGGCATCGGCATGACCAAGGACGGCAAGACCGCATTCATTGCGCTGGGCCCCGCCAACCGCGTCGCGGTCGTCGACGGGGTGACCCACAAGGTCCTCAAATATCTGCTGGTCGGCCAGCGGGTCTGGCACATGGATTTCACCCCGGACGAAAAATATCTGCTGGTCACCAACGGCGTCTCCAACGACGTCTCGGTGATCGACGTTGCATCCCAGAAGGTGATCAAGACCATTCAGGTCGGCGAACTGCCCTGGGGGATCACGATCGCGCAGCCATGACCGCAACCGACGCCCATATCGCGAGCCAGCCCTCGCCGGATGCAGGCCCTGCAACCGACGCGGCCGTGCAGCCGGCGCTGTCGATCGGCAATGTCAGCCACAGCTACGGTCCGCGCCGCGCCCTGATCGATGTCAGTTTCACGGTCCAGCCTGCGAGCTTCACCGCGCTGCTGGGCCTCAATGGCGCCGGCAAGAGCACGCTGTTCTCGCTGGTGACGCGGTTGTTCGGCATCCAGAACGGCCAGATCAAGATCTTTGGCCACGACATCAGCCGGACGCCGGGTGAAGCGCTGCGGCTCATGGGCGTGGTGTTCCAGCCGCGCACGCTCGATCTCGACCTCTCGCTGACGCAGAACCTGCTGTATCACGCCGCGCTGCACGGCATTTCGCGGCGCGAGGCGCGGCTACGCAGCGCCGAGGTGCTCGGCCGCATCGGGCTTGCCGACCGCGCCGCCAGCAAGGTGCGCGATCTCTCGGGCGGCCAGATGCGAAGGCTTGAGATCGCCCGCGCGCTGCTGCACCGGCCCCGGCTGCTGCTGCTCGACGAGGCCACGGTCGGGCTCGACGTCAAGGCGCGCGCCGACATCCTCGACCATGTCCGGCAGCTCGTCACCGAACAGGGCATTGGCGTGCTCTGGGCGACGCATCTGTTCGACGAGATCATGCCAAACGACGACCTCGTCGTGCTGCATCAGGGCCGAATGCTGGCGCACGGCCCGGTGTCGCGCGTGATCGCGGACGCAGGCGCCCAGGACGTCAATACCGCGTTCATGCGGCTGACCGGAACGGCAACACTCGCGGGGAGACCGCCGTCATGACCAGCACGACGGTCACGCCTGAGCGAAGCGGCTTCTCGCTGTCGGAATATATCGTCTGCCTAAACGGCATCGTGTGGCGCGAGGCGCTGCGCTTCCTGCATCAGCGCGAGCGCTTCGTGTCGGCGCTGGTCAGGCCGCTGGTCTGGCTGTTCATCTTCGCGGCCGGATTCCGGCAGGTGCTCGGCATCTCGATCATCCCGCCCTACGAGACCTACATCCTCTACGAGGTCTACATCGCGCCCGGGCTGATGGCGATGATCCAGCTCTTCAACGGCATGCAATCCTCGCTGTCGATGGTCTATGACCGCGAGATGGGCAATATGCGCACGCTGCTGGTCAGCCCGCTGCCACGCGGCTATCTCCTGTTCTGCAAGCTGCTCGCCGGCACGGCGGTGTCGCTACTCCAGGTCTATGCTTTCCTTGTCATCGCGTGGTTCTGGGACATCGCGCCGCCGACGATCGGCTACCTCACCGTGCTTCCGGCGCTGGTGCTGTCGGGCCTGATGCTCGGCGCACTCGGCATGCTGATCTCGGCCAGCATCAAACAGCTGGAAAATTTCGCCGGCGTGATGAACTTTGTGATCTTCCCGATGTTCTTCGCATCGTCGGCCCTCTACCCGCTGTGGCGCGTGCAGGAAGGCAGCCCGATGCTGTATTATTTCTGCCAGTGCAATCCGTTCACGCATGCGGTGGAGCTGATCCGGTTTGCGCTGTACGGCAAGATGAACTGGGTTTCGCTCGCGGTGGTCGGCGGCTGCACGGTCGTCTTCATGATCGGCGCGATCCTGGCTTACGATCCATCGCGCGGCCTGGTGCGCCGCGGACCTGGCGGAGGCGAGGCATGACAGGCTGGCGAACAGGACTGGGCGCGCTGCTCGCGATGGTTCTGTCGAACCAGGTCGCATCGGCCGCCGACCCGCGCTATCCGGACTGGCCCTGCCAGCAGGCCAAGGTGCCCGAGATCTCGCTCGCCGCGGTCTGGGCCGGGCCGCCGCTCGGCGATGCCGAGACCAAGTGGAAGGACGACCCGAAAGTCAGCGCGCTCGCGATCAAGCTCGCGGCGCGCCGCGTCCCGCTGGAGGAGGCGCAGAAGCAGATCACCGAATTCCTGTCAGCTGCTGCGGCCGACAAGGCCAATGCGGGAAAGCTGCTGTTCGCGGGCCTGTTCGATACGCTCAACGGACAGCGCGCCTCGGTCATGAACGGGCTCGAGCGCGTGATGCGCAAGCAGCGCGAGGCCGCGGAGAAGATCCGCGACGACACGCTCAAGCTGCAGGCGCTGCAGGACGCGACACCGCCGGACCAGGCCAAGGTCGACGATCTCGGCAATCAGCTGGTCTGGGAGACCCGCATCTTCGAGGACCGCGGGCGCGTGGTGAAGTTCGTCTGCGAGGTGCCGACCGCCATCGATCAGCGGCTGTTCGCGCTCGGCCGCACCATCCAGCAGGAGCTGGATTGAGGCCTGCGACCGATCGCCCCGGGATCGTTAACGTGCCGCTTTGACGATCTCTTGGGTAACAATCTTTTGGGCCACGCCGATCCGGAACAAACATCGCTGCCCGCTCGTTGTCTCCAACTATATCTGAAGTTGGGAGACCTCCATGAAAGCAGCCAAGATCGTCATGACCAGCCTTGCCGCCGCGAGCCTGGTCACCTCAGCGGCTTTGGCCCAGCAATCCATGTCGGGAATGGTCACGAAGATTGACCGACTGAGTGGAACCATCTCGATCCAGCAGACGCAAAGCGGCACGGTGGGCGCGTCCGGCGGCGCGATCCAGGAATACAAGGTGCCCAAGGGACAATCGCTGGAGGCCTTCCACGCCGGTGACAAGGTCACGTTCACCACAACGGACAGCGATGGCGGCAAGACCATCAACAAGCTCGACAAGCAGAAGTAACGCCCGGGTGGCGCGTTGGGGGCGGGCTCATTGCTCGCCCTCGCGCGGCTCGGGCTCGGCATCCGCCAGCGGCAATTTGGCACGCTCCCAGCCGTCGGTTCCCTCCGGATACCAGGCCACGTTGCGGTAGCCGTAGGACAGCACGCGCTTGGCGGCGTTCCATGACATCCAGCAATTCTCCTGGCAGTAGATCACGAGCAATCTGGTCGCCTTGCCGCCTGAGGCGCGGACGAGCCCGCGTCGCAGATAATCCTCCGTGGGCGCAGCGAGCTTGCCGTAGCCGGTGTCGGGCAGCCAGATGCTGCCGGGAATGTTGAGGTGCGGCCGTTCGCGCCACACCGTGCCGGCGGGCAGATTTGGCTTCGGCGCGCGCGGCAGCACGTCGACGAAGCCGGCGGACTTGTCGCGCCAGATCGCTTCCGCTTCCGCGGTCGTGAGCACCCGTGCGCCGGCAAGCGTCACCGGCACCGGCGCGCGGTAGTCCTCGGTGCGATAGCTCTCCGGCTCTGCGGGCGGGTCCTGCGCGCGGACAGGCGAAGCGGCAACGAACATCACCGCAAGCATGGCCGCGAGCCTGATCATGGTGATTTGGTCGCGGTCTCCGGCCCGATTGGACGGTCGTTCTCGTCGAGCAGCGGGACGCCGTAGTCAAGCAGGATCTTGTTGATCTCGGGCTGGTTCTCCTGGATCAGGCGATTGAGCTGGCGCTTCCAGTTCTGGTCGGACGCCCGCACGCCCATGCCGATGCGGTAGATCAGCTTCGGTCCCGTGGTCTCCTTGACCAACGGCGTGATGTGCAGCGGCGGGTTGGCCTTCTTGGCGTAAAATCCCGCCATCGGTCCCCACAGGATGCCGGCGTCGATCTCGCCCTTGGCGAGATCGTTCATCATCGCCTCGGCGGATGAGTCGTAGCGCGTATCGATCATCAGCGGATAAGGCTTCGCATTGGTCATCAGGCCGTTGATGGCCATGTTGGTCGCGGGCGGCGTTCCCGCCACGATGCCGATATGCTTGCCCTTCAGCCGCTCGTCCTCGAGCGTCGTGACCTCATCGAGCCCACTGCCCGGCTTGGCGACGATCGCATAGGCCGTGCGGTAATAGGGATTGGTGCCCTGCGCGAGGTCATCGCCTTGCGGAAAACCCATGATCACGTCGCAGCGATGCGCGCTGAGCGTCATCCGCACGAACCCGGTCGCCTGCGGAAAGAACATGTAATCGAGCTTCTTTTGCAGCTTCCCGGCCAGCAGTTCGCCGATCTTGTTCTCAAATCCCTCGCCCTTGTCGTTCGAGAACGGCAGATTGCGGGGATCGGCACAGATGCGCAGCACGCGGGCATCGATGAGCTCGATGGAAAGTTCGCCCTGATCGTTGACCTGCGCGCGCGCAGTGCCGGCCAGACAGGTGATGAAGCCGACAAGCGCGAGCAGAACAGGACGGCATCCGACAATTCTCATTACGCGGTCTCCTCTTGATCGGATCGATCGCCGCCATCCAGCAATTGCCCGGCGCACCATGACGTGCAACAGGAATAATGATCGCGACCACGCCGCGTTGCTTGCTGCAGCGCAAACTGGAACGCGACGACATCGATCGCGCGTCCCGGAGTAACTGAGGCGGAAACATGGCTCATGGCGGTTCGGTGCTTGCGCTGCTCCTGATGCTTTGGGCGCCGACCATAGCGCGGGCGCAAGAGGTGGAATTGCCTGTAAGCGAAGTCGCTCCCGGAATATTCGTTCACACCGGGGTCACCGCGTTGATGACGCGCGAGAACGAAGGCGCCATCGCCAATGTGGGATTCGTGATCGGCGACAGCGCCGTCGCCGTCATCGACACCGGCGGCAGCGTCCGCGAAGGACGACAACTGCTCGCCGCGGTCCGCAGCCGTACCGACAAGCCGATCCGCTACGTGATCAACACCCACGCGCATCCGGATCACAGCTTCGGCAATGCGGCTTTCGTCGGCGACGGGACCAGCTTCGTCGGCCACAAGTCGCTGCCGCGCGCGCTGGCCGCGCGCGGGCAATTCTACCTCGACGGGTTTCGCCGGACCATGGGCGATGAGCTGATCGACGAGGTGAAGATCGTCCCCCCGACCGTGCTGGTCGCGGACACGCTGAAGCTCGACCTCGGCGGACGGGCCCTCACCCTGAAGGCGTGGCCGCCCGCCCATAGCGACAACGACCTCACGGTCCTCGACGAGCAAACCAGGACCTTGTTCGCCGGCGACATGGTGTTTCTCATCCATATTCCCGTGGTCGACGGCAGCCTCAAGGGCTGGCTGCGTGCGCTCGACGAGCTCGCGGCGATCTCCGCCGAGCGCGTGGTTCCCGGTCACGGACCCGTGAGCGCGTGGCCGGCAGCGCTTGCCGACGAGCGCCGTTATCTTGCGGTGCTGGCCGCGGATGTGCGCGCACTGGTCGCAAGCGGCAAGCCGATTACGGCCGCGGCAGAGCACGCCGCAGCCGCCGAGCGGCCGCGCTGGCAATTGTTCGACGATTACAACGCCCGCAACGCAACTGCAGCATTCTCGGAAATTGAATGGGAATAGCTGTTCGTCCTATAGTGACGCGGCTGCATAGGATTTCGCGACCATGACCGGACATCGCGCCCGCCTGCTTTGCATCGCAAGCTTGCTCACGATCGCGCTGGGCACACCGGCTGCGCCCGCGGCGGAGGCCTATGATCCCTGGCCGGGTCTCGTCCAGGACATCTTCAGCAACCGTCCGATGAATGACGGCAATGATGTCATCGGCATCGAGATGCCGATGCGCGCGGAAGACGCCGCGATCGTGCCGGTGACGCTGCGCACCAAGCTGCAGCCGAGCGACAGCCGCCGCGTCGTCGCGATCACGCTTGTGATCGACGAGAATCCGGCGCCGATGGCCGCGAAGTTCACGCTGGGGCCGGCCGCCAACGTCACCGAGATCTCGACCCGCGTCCGCGTCAACAACTACACCAATGTGCACGCCGTCGCGGAGCTCAGCGACGGCAAGCTCTATGTCAGCAAGGTCTATGTCAAAGCCTCCGGCGGCTGCTCGGCGCCGGCCGGCAAGAACGTCGAGGAAGCCAAGAACCGCCTTGGCCAGATGCGCTACCGGCAATTCACCAAGTCCGAACAGGGACCTGCGACCAGCACGCGGGAAGCCCAGATCATGATCGGGCATCCGAATAATTCAGGCCTGCAGATGGACCAGGTCACGCAGCTCTATATCCCGGCCTTCTTCGTCAACGAGCTGCACATCTGGCAGGACGACAGTCCGGTGCTGGCGATGGAGGGCGGAATCTCGATTTCCGAGGATCCCAATATCCGCTTCACCTACGTCTCGAATGGCGCCAAGCGCTTCCGTGCCGAAGCCAAGGACACCGAAGGGCACATCTTCGAACACGAATGGAAGGTCGAGAATCCCGGCACCTGACGCGCCGGCGATTCTCACGATCAACGCTGGAGTCCCGGTCCGATTGAATCGGAACGGGGCTCTAGATTTTTGTTTTGACGCGTTTTCTTCACGCGAACCGGGGTCCACTTCGCTCGAAAGCGCTCTAGAAGCACCTGACTTCGGCTTCGGCCTGGGCGCGCCTGAGGTCGTTGAGCGCATTCGCGGCCTGCTCGGACGAGCGGAACTGGCCGCCCAAATTGCCGCGCACCTGCGCCATGCTCAGCACGGTCTCGGCGGTGACGTAGCGGTCATAGGGGATGATCGAGGCGACGACGTCGATCGAGCAGGAACATTGCTCGATTGACTGCCGGGATTCGCCATTGGCCTTCATGCAACCGAACACATATTCCGCCCGCGCCGAGGTCGGATAGTCGTTGATCTCCTGGGCCCGCACGCTGACGGCCGTCCCGGCGAGCACCAGGATGGCGACAATCGGTCGTAGCATGCCAGCTCCTGCCATGGTCCTGCTTCCTCTTCTCTTTCCGCAAGCTATGCTATGGATGTTGATCAGAAAAGAAAACATTCGGGGAAGTGGCTCAAGAAACGATGATCATCTCTGTACGCACGGTGTTGGCTGCGGCAGTTCTGGCGGTCATGCAGTTCGGCACCTCGTGCTACGCGCAGACCATCCGCGTTGCAGCGCAGAAGACCGGAACGCTGGCCTGGGAATTGGCCGTCATTCGCTCCCATGGTCTCGACAAGAAGGCCAATCTGTCGATCGACGTCGTCGAGCTGGCCAGCCCCGAGGCCGGCAAGATCGCGCTGCGCGCTGGCACGGCCGACGTAATGGTATCGGACTGGCCCTGGGTGTCGCGCGAGCGGTCGCTCGGCGCCAAGCTGCAATTCTATCCCTATTCGAGCGCGCTGGGTGCCGTGATGGTCCCGGCCTCCTCGCCGGCCAAGACGCTCGCGGACCTCAAGGGACGCAAGCTTGCCATTGCCGGCGGGGCGATCGACAAGAACTGGCTGTTGCTGCAAGCCGCATCGAAGCAGGACGGCGTCGACCTGAAGTCGCAGGCGACCATCGTCTATGGCGCACCGCCGCTGCTGGCCGCCAAGACGCTCGGCGGCGAGATGGACGCGACGCTCAATTACTGGAATTTCTGCGCCGCGCTCGAAGCCAAGGGCTTTCGCCGGCTCGCCGGCATGGAAGAGATCCTGCAAAAGCTCGGCAGCAAGGGCCGCATCGCCATGATCGGCTATGTATTCGACGAAGCCTGGGCCAACGCCAACAAGGATCTGGTGGCCCGCTTCATCGCCGTGACGCGCGCCGCGAAAGAGATTCTGGCGACATCGGATGCCGAATGGGACGCGATCGCGCCGCTCACCGGTGCGCAGGATGCCGCAACCCTGCATGCCTATCGTGAGCGCTACCGCGAAGGCATCCCGCGCCGTCCGATCGCCGAAGAGGAGGCGGATGCGCGCGTACTCTACCGCGTGCTGGCGCAGCTCGGCGGCCGCGATCTGGTCGGCACGGCAACCGAGCTCGATCCCGGCACCTTCTACCAAGCGATCCCGGGAGACTAGCGGTGCTGCGTCTCCTCTCATTCGCGCTGTTCATCGCGACCTGGTGGATTGCCTCGCTGCTGATCGGCGATGCGAAGCTGCCGGCGCCGCCTGCAGTGCTGTCAGTGCTCGTCGCCGAGGCCCGATCGGGCGCGCTGTTCGTCAATCTCGGCGCGACGTTGGCGCGCGTCGCGCTGGCCTTCACCCTTGCGATGGCGCTCGGCTCGGCGATCGGCTACCTCATGGGCCGCGTCTCGCTTGCCAATCGCCTTGGCGATCCCTGGCTGATCCTGCTGCTCAACCTGCCGGCGCTCGTCGTCATCGTGCTCGCTTACATCTGGGCCGGCCTGACCGAGGTCGCCGCGATCGCCGCGATCGCCATCAACAAGCTGCCGACCGCCGTCGTCACCCTGCGCGAAGGCGCGCGCGCGCTCGATCCTGCGCTCGACGAAATGGCGACGGCGTTTTCTTTTCCGCGCGGCCGCGCCTTTCGTCATGTGATCCTGCCGCAGCTTGCGCCCTACATCGCGGCCGCTGCGCGCTCCGGGCTCTCGCTGGTCTGGAAGATCGTGCTGGTCGCTGAATATCTCGGACGGCCGAACGGTGTCGGCTTCGAGATCGGCGTCGCCTTCCAGCTGTTCGATATCCCCTTGCTGCTCGCCTATTCGCTGAGCTTTGCGGGTGTCGTGCTCGTCATCGAAACCCTGCTGGTGCAGCCGTTTGAAACCAGGCTAACGCGGTGGCGGCTCCGTGCAGCTTGAGGTCAATATCACGGGCAAGAGTTTTGAGAGCGCGGCCGGGAAGCGGCACGACGTGCTCGACAACGTCACCTTCACGTTGAACGCTGGCGAGGTCGGCGTGCTGTTCGGCCCGTCAGGCTGCGGCAAGAGCACCCTGCTCCGGATCCTCGCCGGGCTCGACGGCAACTACCAGGGCCATGTCACGCGATCGCCGGGCATGCGCCTCGGCATGGTATTCCAGGAGCCGCGGCTGTTGCCCTGGCGTACGGTCGAGGAGAATGTGCGGCTGGCCGCGCCGCATGTCGGCGACAGCACGCTCTCTGCGCTGTTCGAGGTGCTCGAACTGGGCGCGCACCGCAACCATTTTCCCGCGGAGCTGTCACTCGGCCTCGCCCGCCGCGTCGCGCTGGCCCGCGCCTTCGCCATCGAGCCCGATTTCCTGATCCTCGATGAGCCGCTGGCCTCGCTCGACAATGCGCTCGCGGGACGGCTGCGCGACCAGGTCGCGACGCTGGTGGCCAGCCGGAAAATGATGACCTTGCTCGTCACCCACGATCTCGACGACGCCGTTCGCCTCGGCGATCGCCTGTTCTTCCTGTCGTCGCGGCCGGCCCGAATCCTTCACGTCGAGACCATTGCCGCACCACGCGCGACGCGCGGCGAGCCCGAGATCGACGAAATCAAGCGGCAACTCTCACAGTTGGACCTTGCAAATATGTGAGACGCCGTCATCCTTGGACGAAGCATAAGGGAGAGGCTGGATGTCGCGCGCGTTGATCGCTGTTGGTGTTGCGTTGCTTGTGCTGCCGGCGACAGTGCTCGCCCAAAGCAAGGGCAAAGGCATTCGGCTGTGGAATCTGACCAGCGCCACGATTTCGAGCTTTGAGCTGTCGCCGGCAGGCAAGAACGAGTGGGGTCCCAACCAGACGCTCAACGACAAGGACAAGGAGGTCGACCACGACGAGCGGCTGCGGATCACCGGCGTGGAACCCGGTCGCTACGACGCCAAGGTCGGCTACAGCGGCGCCAGGCAGTGCTTCGTTCGCGACATCGAGATCAAGGCCGACGCGGTGTTTTCGGTATCCGACAAGGACCTGAAGGACTGCAACAAATAGGAAGGCTAACCCGCCGGCGGCTCGCCGCCCGCGCCGGCCCGATCGTTGCTGTGCGGATATTCGCAACGCCAGCGCACCGCAGTCCATTTCGGATGTTCGCCGACCCATCGCGCGATGTAAGGCGGCGCGGCCATGGCGCATTGCTGCAGCGAGCCGTTCCAGTTGAACACCAGATGCTGCTCCTCGCAGGTGGCGGGCGACAGCACGGCACATACAGTGACGATCAGATCAATCGGGTTCATGCGCGATCCCCAAGCGTGCTCATGCAATAGATAACACGACGAAATACGTAATCCGCCAAGTCCGGGTTTCACAGCCCCGTGAAAAGTTGGGGAACCCGGTGCCAGAGGCTTCACGCTCTAGAAGTTCAAACCGTACACCAGCCGCGCCTGGTGGCGCTCGAAATTGACGAGGTCGAGGGCAGCGTTGCTCCCGGCCCGCTGCCCCCAGGCCTGGACGCTCCAGGTCGCGGTCAGGCGTGAACGTTCGGAGAGCTGGAAATAGGCGGTGGGCCCGATGAACAGCGCCTGCCCTGACAGTTCATCCAGGCCGATTCCTTCATACTTCCTGAAATAGCGCGCTTCGCCGCCGATCAGGATATCCGGCTTAACCCTGGCCATCAGGCCGAATGCCGCACCGATGGTTGCATCCTGATCCGCAGCGCCGGTGCGCGGCGTGCGCGTCCATTCCGGCTCATAGCTTAGGTTAAGGGCCGCGATGACAAAATTCGGGATCACCTCGCGGTCGAACGCGACCGTGAGTTCGGTGCCATAACTGCGGACCGCCGCGGCCGTCGTCTCGTCGACGCGATCGGCTCGCGTCTCCAGCGCGACCGTCATGCCAAAAGGTGCCGCCTCGCGATTCAGAAAGCGATAGCGGAAATCGACCGAGACGCTCTGCCACGACAGCTGGCGCCGATCGTCAAGACCGGGAACGCGGCTGATGTCGTATGCGCTGAATGACGTTCCGAGCTCGACGCGAAAATTCGGCGCGGGCACGAGCTCGAGCTCCATTTCCTGATTGAGCGTGCGATACCGGCCGCCGTCCTTGGCGAAGCGCCCGGTGGTCTGGCTCTGGAATTCACGCTCGCCGACATTGCCCACGTCGGAGCCGATCATGAAGCCGAAGATGTGCTCGGTATCAAAGTCCTCGGCATAGGCGCGAGGCGGCAGCACCGCCGCGATGCCGGCAACCACCGCGCACAGCATCCCCGCCCAACGCCCGGTCTTGATCTTTGGATTCATCGTCCCCGCACCACCGCCTCAGGCCACACTGTAGGACAAAGCAGCAAGGCCCGCCAATCGCGCAGGTGGTGTCGGTCTCAAGGTCTTGTGGGAAGGGTATGAGGGAAGCTGTCCGAGCGGCCGCATCAGGGCCCGCGAAAGACACTTTCCACAAAAGACGCCTGCCCGGCTCGATGCAGCGCGCTGCACGAGCCGGGCAGGCTGTCTCGCGTTACTTGTCTTAAGATTATTTGCGCGCTGCGCAGGCGTACATGTTGATTTCCATGCCCACCGGCACTTCGACGATCTTCGGTGTTTTCCAGGCCATTTCCTTCTCCCAAGTCATAAGTTGGCGCAAGCCTCGCGCCGCGCGGCAAGCTAGGGCTGCCTTTTCCAGGGCGCAAGCCGGCCGGGTAAGGACCCGACTTCGCTGCTGGACATGCCGAAGCGGACGACGGTTCGCTGACGTCTACCCGGCGTCGGGAACTCCGACACTGATCTGTCGGGCATTTTCCGGCTGCCGGGCGGCGACGCGCGGGTAAGGAGACCCGATTCATCCAGCCGCGTCTTGCCCAAGAGCGAAATCGCAACTTTTTTTGTTATGCGCGGAATCCTGCGTCAATATCCGGCAATCCGCCCCGGCAAAGTTCACCGGCTCGTAAGCTATTTGAGCAGGCGCAGCAGGGCCCGGCCGGCACGCGACTTCAACTCTTTCGCGTCCAGCGTTCCGTCATTGTCGGGATCGGCGGCCTTGAAGCGCTGCTCGACGACCGCAAGGTATTCGTCGAGCGTCAGGGTGCCGTCGTGATCCGGATCGGCAGCGGCCAGTTCTTTCGCGGTCAGCCGTCCGCGCAATTCGCGCGCGTCGAGCGTGCCGTCATGGTCGGGATCAAGCTTCGCGAACAGGTCGGCGGCAGCCTTCTTGGCTTCGGCAAGGTCGACCGTGCCGTCATTATCGGGGTCGAGCATCCTGAGCGCACTGCGGCCGCCCGATGCGGCCAACGCGGGACCTGACAGGACAACCATAGCCAAACTCAGCGCAAGCGATCGGCGCGAAATCATCGTTCGTCTCCCGTAAGTGCCGCTCCGGCGAAGACACGGAGCGCCTGCGATCGGACCCTACCATAGCAGCTTCTTCAGCGGAGCTTCCCACGGTTCGTGTACGCGGCGAAATCCTGTCGGAATTCGGGTGGAAAGCGATTGCCTCACAGGCCATCTGTGGCGCTCTCGATTGCACCACAACGAGCGAGGTGACCCATGACCAGTATTTGCAGGAACGCATTGGGCTGCCTCGTTGCATTCGGTCTGATCGCGCCCGTGTCCGCGCAGACCCAGCACCCTGCCCCATCGGCGGAGGCAGTCCCGCAGCGCGTGCTCACCGGCAAGGAGCGGCTCGGCCGCAAGTGGACCGACGAGCAGCGTATCGATAATTGCAATGTGCCGCCGGACAAGCGGGGCGCGAAAGCGCGGCCGAGTGTCTGTCCCCCCACACCGTCAAGCTGACCGTTCGCGCTGCGGCATAACGGCGGGCTGCACTGGTGTAGCGTATTCCACGCGACGGTAAGCCACCGGCGCGTTTGCCAAAACCTGACGCCTTCGACCGGCCTCGCGCGGTTAGCGGGCGCTCGTTCACGTTTTCGTATTGACCCGTTTTGGTTTCAGGCGGATGGTTCCGTCCGCAACGTCAGGAATAGGCGTGCAGAAAAAGGTTCATTGGGAGGATATGATGAGACGTATTGCGCTGGCCGCGAGCCTCGTAATTCTTGCATCCTATGGGGCAAGCGCCCAGACCAGCGAGCAGTTGGTCAAGGGTGCGACTGATACATCGAACGTTCTCAATTATGGAATGGGCTACAATCTTCAGCGCTTCTCGACGCTGAACCAGATCAACAAGGACACCGTCAAAAATCTGGTGCCGGTCTGGAATTACAGTTTGAACGACGACCGCAGCGAGGAATCGCAGCCACTCGTCTACCAGGGCGTCATTTACGTCACCACGCACAACGCCACGATCGCGATCGACGCCAAATCCGGCAAGCAGATCTGGAAGACCAAGGTCGAGTATCCCGCCGAGACGCCGCGCATCGTTTGCTGCGGCATCATCAATCGCGGTGCCGCGCTGTATGACGGCAAGGTGTTCCGCACCACACTCGACGCCAACGTGATCGCGCTCGATGCCAAGACCGGCAAGGAGCTATGGCGCCAGAAGGCTGCGGATATCAAGGAAGGCTACTCGATGACGGTGGCCCCGCTGGTCGCCGACGGCGTCGTGATCACTGGCATCTCGGGCGCCGAATTCGGTACCCGCGGCTTCATCGATGGCTGGGATCCGGCAACCGGCAAGAAGCTCTGGCGGACCTACTCGATCCCGACCCCGGACGAGCCCGGTGGCGACACCTGGAAGGGCGACACCTGGAAGCTCGGCGGTGGCTCGACCTGGATCACCGGCTCCTACGATCCCGAACTGAACACGGTGTATTGGGGCATCGGCAATCCCGGACCGTTCAACTCGGCGGTGCGTCCCGGCGACAACCTCTACACCTGCTCGGTGCTGGCGCTCGATCCGAAGACCGGCAAGATCAAGTGGCACTACCAGTTCTCGCCGAACAACCCGTTCGACTACGACTCGGTGGCCGAGATGGTGCTCGCCGACATGAATGTCGACGGCAAACCGACCAAGGTGCTGATGGACGCCAACCGCAACGGCTTCTTCTACGTGCTCGATCGCACCAACGGAAAGCTGCTCGCGGCCAATCCTTATGTGAACGTCAACTGGGCCACCGGCATTGACATGAAGACCGGACGGCCGATCGAGACCGACATCACCAAGGATGCGCGTGAAGGCAAGAAGGTCACGGTCTACCCGTCGATCCTCGGCGGCAAGAACTGGGAGCCGATGTCGTTCAATCCGCAGACCGGCCTCGCCTACGCCAACACGCTCGCCTTCGGCGGCAAGTACAAGGCCGAGCCGGTGACGTTCAAGCAGGGCGAATGGTATCTCGGCATGGATCTCACCGATCCCTGGGAATGGGGCACCGGACCGCGCGGCCACCTGAAGGCGATCGATCCGATGACCGGCAAGGCGAAGTGGGAAGCGCCGAGCGACATTCCGCGCTTCTCCGGCGTGCTCTCCACCGGCGGCGGCGTGGTGTTCTCCGGTCAGCTGACCGGCGAATTCGAGGCGTTCGATGCCGACACCGGCAAGAAACTCTGGCAGTTCCAGACCGGCTCCGGCATCGAAGGACAACCCGTCACCTGGCAGCAGGACGGCGTGCAGTATGTCGCCGTCACCTCCGGCTATGGCGGCGTCTATTCGCTGTTCTCGGGCGACGAGCGGCTTGCCAAGGTTCCACCCGGCGGCTCGCTGTGGGTTTTCGCGGTCAAGAACTGAGCGCGGAGCACACGTGACTGAACGAGTAACCCTGTTGACGGCGGCGATCTTCGCCGCCGTCGCGACGGCCTTGATCATGTTGATCCCGGCCGCCGCACAGCAAACCACCGCAATCGACCTTCAGGGTCAGGCCGACCAGGGCAAGGTCACCTACGCCAAGAACTGCTCGCATTGCCATGGGCCCAACATGGTCAACTCCGGCACCATCACGCCGGACTTGCGCGCGTTTCCCGACGACAAGACGCGCTTCGTGACCACCGTAAAGCAAGGCAAGAACGGCAAGATGCCGCCCTGGGTCGACATCCTGAACGAGCAGGAGATCGCCGACGTCTGGGCCTTCGTGTCGAGCCGGAGGAGCCCATGAGGGCTCTGCTTGCGGGCGCCGCGACAGCTCTGCTTCTTGCCATATCGGCGGCAGCACACGCTGCCGACGACCCGCTCACGGTATGCCTCGACGAGGATCTGCCGCCGCTGTCGGCGCATCATCGCGGCAAACCGGATGCCGGCTTCGACGTGGCGCTCGCCCAGGCCATTGCCGAGCGGCTTGGACGGCCGCTCAAGATCCAGTGGTTCGAGAGCAAGCTCGACGAAGATTCGAGCCCCGCGCTCGAAGCCAACGCGCTGCTGTCGGACGGGCGCTGCTCGCTTGTCGGCGGCTACGCCCTCACCAAGGACTCGCTGAAGGCGCCCGGCGTCACGACGGCCAAGCTGCCGGACTTCGACGGCGCCACCCGCGAGGATCGCCGCCGGCGGATCCCGATCGGGGTGCTGGCGCCAAGCCAGCCCTATATCTATTCGCCGATGACCGTCGTCCTCGGTCCCAAGGCCAAGGACAAGATCAAGGAGCGCAAGATCACCGATATCGGCGATCTGGCCGGCCTTCGCCTGACGATCGAAAGCGGCACGCTGGGCGATGCCATCCTGATGACCTTCGACAAGGGAAAGCTGATCGACGACATCACGCACCTCGTTCCAGGGCGCAGCGACCTGCTCGGAGAGTTGGAACGCGGCGAATTCGACGCCACGCTGCTCGACCTGCGCCGCTTCGACGCCTACCGCGCTGAACATCCGGACACCAGGATCACGGCGTCGGGCTACTATTATCCGATCGGCGCCAACCGCGGTTACGTTGCGCTCGAAACCGACAAGGCGCTGCTGGAATCCGTCAACAAGGTCCTCGCCGATCTGCAGGCCAAGGGCACCATCGCCGAGCTCGGAAAAGCCGCCGGCCTCACCTGGCTTCCGCCGCGCGAGCCGATCATCCTCGGCGATGTCTGGCTGAAGATCCTGAACCGGTGATGCCGGCGATGGCTATCGCAAATAGCTCGCCAGATTCATGCTCTGGATCTTGGAGATCGCCGAATAGGACGCCGTCAGCTGCGCCTGATAGGTCGAAAGCTGCGCCGTCACGGCCGCAACGTCGACGCTGGTGAGGTCCGTCGACAGCGTCTTCGCAAAATTTTGGTAGTCGCTCTGATTCGTGCTGGCGGTCTCGATCTGCGACGCCGCGGTCGACAGCTTTGCCTGCACGGTGGACGTCGCATCCAGCGCATTGCTGGCGAGGTCGAGTGCCTGCGAGACATCGCTCGACGACAAATTCGAGCTGTTGCCGACGTATTTCAAGAGCCGCATCACCTGCTCGAACGCCGGATTGTCGGCGGTGATGCCGTAGGAGATCGACTGGCTGTCCGACACGCGCACGGACGCGATCTCGCCGTCGCCCTTGTAGTAGCTGGTGTCTGATGTCGTCAGCGATCCGGTGCCCGTCCCATAGCTCGACAGGTCGGCCGGCGCGGTGTCGGTGCGGGCGCCGCTGAAGACATATTCGCCGTCATACTGAGTGTTGAGCAGCCCCTGCATCTGCGCCATGGCCTGCTGCGCATAGTTGATCACCGATGCCGTCGCCGTGCTGCTGCCGGTGGTGGCTGCGCTGAGCTGGGTCCGCAGCTGCGTGATGATGTCGGTCACCGAGCCGACCGCCGAATACATCACCTGCACCTTGTTGTCGGCGAGTTGGCTGGCATCGATATAGGACTGCGCGCGCGTCACCGACACCTGCAAATTGATGACGCGTCCGGCGCCGGAACCGTAGCCGCCGAAATCCTCGGACTGCAGCCCGGAGGACTCCTGCACCTGCTCGTTGGCCATCACCGCCTGAACCCGCAGCGCGTTTGAGATCATCTGGTCCGACTGTGCAAAGGTGGCAACACGCATCATCATGACGACGGCCTCGGGCTCAGCTGGCGCTCATCGCGGTCATCAGCGCCGAAAACATGGCGTTGATGGCGGTAATGATCTGGGACGCGGCAGCATATTTGTTCTGCAACGCACTCAGATTTGCGGATTCCTCGTCAATGTTGACGCCGGACTGCGACGACAGCGAATTCGCATAGGTCGCCTGCGCCGTCTGCTTTGCGGTATAGGCCGCCGATGCCTGGGTCGCCTTGCCGGCGACGTTAGCAACGATGGCGGCCGCGTAGTCCGTAAAAGAGCCGGTGGTCGCGCCGAGGCCGCCGGCCATGCCGAAATTGGTCGACCCCGTCAGCGCGCTCGAGAGCGCGTTCACCACCGTCGCCGAGCCCGGCGACAGCACCGAGTTTCCGGCCGTCAGCATGGACGACGCATCGAGCGTCGCCGTCGGCAGCGCCGCCGTGCCGTTCAGAATGTCGCTGCGAACGGCGATGTCGGACGCGCCGGTCCCTGTGATCAGGTCGTTGAACCCGAAGTAATCCGAAAAGCCCTCACTCGAACTGCCGACCGAGCTCGTCATCTCGTTGATCGCAACGCCGTTGCCGGATGTGGTCGCCGAGATCGACAAGTGTCCATTGGCATCGACCGAAGCTGACAGCCCCGAGATACCGTTGATCGCAGTGGCGAGATCACCGACCGTGGCGTAGGATGACAGATCGAGGTCTTGGTACGACACCAGGTTGCCGCTCTTGTCCGCAACCGCGATGCGCACCGTGCCGGTTGCCGAGAACGGTGTCGTGCTGCTCACGGGGGCAGTTCCGGTCAGGCTGGCCGGCGGCGGCACCGATGTGCCCTGGTTGGACACAGCGTTGACGGTCGCGGTCAATTGCTGAGCCAACTCGTCGAGCTGCGACTGCGCCGCCGGCAGCGTCTGGTCGCGCAGCGTGATCAGCGCACTGACCTTGCCTGAGGAGATCTGCGAGGTGATGTCGACCCCGTTGACGGTGATACCGCTGAAACCGCTCGACGATCCCGCGCTATACGTCGTCGACGCCGTGACGCTGGGCAGCGCCGTATAGCTCAGCGGATGCGCCGTGCTATCGACCAGCGCCTGCCCCGAGCCAGTATAGACCTGCAGATCGCCGCTCGACGTGGTGAAGTAGCTCACATTCATCATCGACGCGAGATCCTGCAGCGCGCTGTTGCGCTGGTCCTCCAGATCGGCCGTCGACTGCCCGGCTGCCGCCTGCTGCCTGATCTGCTTGTTGAGGTCGGAGATCTGCTGCAGGTCGGAATTGATGTCGGTAACCGACGATGCGATGTCCTGGTCGGCATTGGAGCGCAGCGTCTGGATGCCGCTCGAGGTCTGCTGCAATTGCGTCGTCACCGCCGCAAGCGCGCTGACGGCGTTCGATTGCAGCGACGCACTGCTCGGCGTGCTCGCCAGCGACGACAACGCCGACTCGAATGCCGCGATCGTGTTGGCCAGCGAGGTGCCCGTCGTGGAGCTGTCCGAGCTCGATGTGCTGCCATAGAGCTGCTGGAGCTCGGTCAGAAAGCTGTTGGTGGTGTCGGCGGCGCCGAGATCGGAATCGGCCCCGACCAGCGACTTCAGGAGCAGCTTGTCGACCGCGCTGCTGATCCCTGTGATCGTGACGCCGGTACCGACACCGGAGGTGACGCTGCTGCTCTGGTTGGCGGTCTTCTCGGTATAGCCCTTGGTGTCGGCATTGGAAATATTGGCCGAGGCTACGCTGATCTGCACCTGCGTGGCTGACAGCCCGCTGAATGCGATGCTTCGTGCAATATCGAGCGACGACACGACCCACTCCCTCCGGCGTCGGCCCGATCAGGCCCGCACATTGGTGCCGTAGGACATCGCCGGCGTGACGCGACGGCCGCCGGCGCCATAAGGCGATACGTTGGCGATCTGCTCGCGGATCGCCTGCATGATGGCCTCGATCCTGCGATTGCTGGCATCGATCGCCGCGCGCAGCCGCATCACGTTCTCGTCCATCGCCATGCGCAGCTTCAGGATCCGGTCCATCAGCTGCTCGCGCAGCACGCGATCCTGAACGTGGAGATTTGCCGTCTTGCCGACCGCCTCCGCCACACACTGGTCGAACAGGGTGGCAAGGCGGTGCTTCTCGTCGACCTCCTTCAACCGCGAGGCCGGCAAGCCCTTGGCGAGCTCGACATTCTCCTCGTTCACGATCGCGATCAGATTGTCGATCAGCGCGATCAACGACCTTGCGCGCTCGTCATTGCCCGCGGGATTGATCTTGATGTTGCGTTCCGGTGTCATGTCATCGCTCCCGTTCAAGCTAGTGTCCGCGACGCAGGGCGCGAACCGATTGTGCGCTGCGCCCGTACGCGGTGATTGCCGTTACCCGGACCGCGGCCCGGTTGAGTTCCTGGTCGAGCCGCGCGCATTCGCGCATCAACTGATCCCGCAACGTTCCGACATCGTCGAGCAACGCACGGAGCTGCGCCCGATCGTCCGGCCGGACCGAAGCGGCCCTCGCCTTCAGCCGCTGAAGCCTGACCAGCAAGCGGTCATTTTTCTTTTCGGTCATCATCGCGACACCGCCGAGATCAGCGTATCGAACATCTTGTCGACGGTGGTGATCACCTGCGACGCCGCCGAATAGGCCTGCTGCGCCGAGATCATGTTGGAGAACTGGCCGCTGGTGTCGGTGGTGCTCGACTCCAGTTCGCTGCCGTAGATCGTGCCGGCACCATTGGTGCCCGAGGTCTGCAGCGTGGCGTTGCCGGAGGCGGCCGTCGCGGAGTACATGCCGTCGCTGGCCGCGCTCAATCCGTTGGGGTCGCTGAAGGTCGCGACCGCAATCTTGTAGATCGCGATCGTCTGCCCGTTGGAGTAGGTCGCGTCGACCACGCCGCCCTTGCCGATCGAAATGCTGCTCAGCTTGCCATAGGGCAGACCGTCCGACGTGATGCTGGTGAGATCGACCGCTGGCGTGGTCTCACCCGATGAATACTGCGTCAGGCCGTCGGTCTTGCCGGCCGTACCGAGATTGAGCGTGATGGCCGTGCCGTTCGCGGCAGAACTGTCGGCCGCCCCATCCTTCCAACCCGTCACCGAGATGACGGGAGGGCTCGGGCTGGTCGAGGCGAGCGAGCCGTCGCTGTTGAAGGTGATATCTACCGTATCGGTGATCGCGTTGGCACTGTCTGTCGTGGAGTCCGACGCGAGCTTTGGCGTTTCGAAACTGGCCTGCCAGCTGTTGTCGGCGGTCTTTTTCCAGTCGATCTGGATCGTGCTTGCCGTGCCAAGCGAATCGTAGACCGTCATCGAGCTATTGAAGGTCGCACCGACGGCGGCATCGGCCGGCAGGTTCGCCGCGACCGTGGTCTTGGTGGTGGCGCTGCCGCTGGTGGAGGCAACCTGCGTGTTGATTGGCCCGAGGCTCGCGGCGGAGGCATTGCCGATGATGTTGCCGTCAGCGTCGGTGCGCCAGCCCTCGAGGTAGTTGCCGTTGTTGACGAGGTAGCCCAGATTGTCGGTGGTGAACGCGCCGTTGCGTGTATAAGAGGTGGTGCCGCCGGACGTCGCGTTGGTGGTGACGAAGAAGCCGCTGCCCTGGATCGCGACGTCGGTTGCGTTGGTGGTCGCGGACAGCAAGCCCTGCTGGGTGATGTTGGCGCGGCCGGACACCGTGACGCCGCCGGACGTATATGAGGTGGCGCTGTTCGACGCGGTCACCAGATCCTGGAACATCGCCGACGTGGTCTTGTAGCCCGTGGTATCGGCGTTGGAAATGTTGTCGGAAATCATTGCCAGCGACTGGCTCTGCGCATTGAGCGCCGAGATCGCCGAGGAAAGAGCACCAGTGAGACTCATGATATTACTCCGGTAGCAATCAGGACGTGACGCCGATGATGTTGGCGGCGCTGACGGGCACGCCGTTCACAAGCAGCGAGGGCGTCGGGCCGGAGGCATCGATGCCGGTCACCGTTCCCGTCATCGTGGTGTAGCTGAGCAGCGAGTTTCCGGCGGAGTCGGTCGCGGTCACCTGAATCGTGTACTGGCCGCCGTCCTTGAGCTGGGTGCCGTCGGAGGTCTGGCCGTTCCAGGTGAAGCTGTTGGAGCCGGCGGTTCCGGTCCCCTTGCCGCTCCACACCGTATTGCCCGAGGAGTCCTGGATCGTGATCGCAACGTTGGAGGCGGCCGAGGTGAGCGAGTAGCCGAACGTCGCCGAGCCGTTGGTCAGCTCCGCCGTGTTGGTCTTCGCCTCGACGGTGTGGCCGATATAGTTGACCGAGTTGAGCGTCACGAGACTCGAGAACGAGCTCGCCAGCGACGTCATGCTGGCGTTGGTCGACTGCTGCTCGGTGAAGTTGGCGTAGGAGGTGAGCTGGTTGATGAAGTCGGTCGTGCTGGTGGCGTTCAGCGGATCCTGATTTTGCAGCTCGCTGACGAGAAGGTTGAGGAAATCGGTCGAGCTCATCCCCATCGACGCGCTCGACGACGAGCTCGACGTGGTGGAGGTTGCAGCAGAGGTTGCCGAGGAGACGGTCATGACAAGGCTCTCTTCGCCGCGGAATGCGCGACGGAACGCGGTGGAACATTGGGGTCGTGATGTCGTTCGCAGATAAAACGGATGACGCGCCGATTTCAGGCGCGAATTCATCCACCCGGAATCACCTGATGAAGCGGCAGAATTTGCCGTGTCCGTTGCGGATTCGTGGCTCGCAGGCGTGCGCAAGCATCTCGCCGCGAAAGCACGCGGACAGCTGCAATGGCAATGCGGAACGTCTTAGAGCGAGAGGCTGATCGGCAGATCCGGCTCGCCGAGCATCAACGCCGGCGGCGTCAATGCGGGCAACAGGCAGAGGGCCAGCAGCAGCGCCGGCAGCACCTTGCCTTGCGGTGCGGATCGGCCCGGTGGTTGTGCATCGTTCGGCTGATCGTCAGCCGGGACCGGCCCCGAAATAGGCTTCTGGGGCAATTTCGCCGCCGCGGTCACGATGCGGTCGGCAAGGCCCTTGGGTGCGCGAACCGGCGGCGCCGCGAGCGCGCGGCGTACCGCTCCCGCCTCCTCGTAGAGTGTCCGCGCCTCAGCCGAGGATGCAAGGAGCTGGACGGCGGCAAGACGTTGATCGTCGGGCCAGCGGGACAGATCCTCCCCCAGCCGGTCGATCAGGTCTTCGAATGTCGCAACATCCATCGCGCGCGCAGATCCAGCCTCGTCGCCAAGGCTGTCATAAAGCATTCGCGGGATGGCGGAAATCAATTTCCGCCGCTGTCGCGTCAGGTCCAGCATGGTGCTCGCCGGGCGGCTATTTTCCTCAACCAGGGCGCCGCCCAAGCCTCTGCTGCGCCGGCTAAACGCCCTCGCCGGGTGATTCGCGGCTCTCTCCGGGCTCAGCGGCCGGCGGCTGATTCGAGCGTCCTGTCGAGTGCCCTGGCCTTGGCGGCCTTGCCGGCGGTCGCCTCGACGAACTTCCAGGCGTCGCGCAATTCCACCAGGCTTGCGATGATGCGCCGGAAATTGTCCCTGGCCTGCGGCCGGCCATAGGAGCGCAGGCACGCCATGATCAGGGCGTTATAGGTGCGGTAGAGACGATCGGCCATCGCGCCGCCGCGGGTGAAGTCGAGATTGTGGCTCAGCCCGCGCAGGATCGCGGTCGCCCGCGTCAGATAGATGTGCCCTTCCTCGAATCGTTTCGCCTCGTGCGCGTCCAGCGCCTTCTGCAACAGCGTGATCGCGCCGTCGCACAGCATCACGACCGCCTTCAACGGCGGCACCGCCACCGCGGCGGATCGATAGGCATTGTTGGCTTGGTAGGCGGTCGCGTTCTGGGTCATTAGTTACTCGATGATGCGTCTAGGAGTGCTTTCAGGTAGCCCAGCGTGTTGTTCGCGCTTTCGATGGCCGCCTGGTAATTGGCGTATTGAACCTGCAGCTGGGCCTTGAACGTCGCCGCATTGCTCTGAATGTCGCTGACCTGGGACTGTAGGTCGGTATCGCGCGACTGCAAGTTGGTGATCAGCGTCTGCAGCTGACCGCTGGTGCCGGAACTGGTGTGCGCGAGCTGGTAGAGTTGCGTCGCGAGGCCGGACGACGATGTCACCGTGATCGACTGCGAGGTCGAGCCCGTATAGGTGAAGGCCATGCCAGCGTAGATCGTGCCCGAATTGCCGATGATGGTGTTACCGACCACCGAAAAGCCGGAGCTGTCGCCGCCGACCGAGGCTCCGGTCAGCATACCGGTGGAGTCCACCGTGAGGTCGAGCGTGAAGGATTGCGGCGATGTGCCGGTATTGACCACACTGAGCTGGCTGGAGGAAGTGTTGGTCTGCGCCGACAGCAATTGGGTGACGCCGGCGAGATTTTGCGTCAGCACCGTCGACAGCGTGCCGGTATCGAACTGGAGCTCGTTGTTCTCGTTGAAGGACAGGCCGAGATCGGCCATCGTCATGCCGCCGACCGTCCCGCTGAGCACCTGCTGCAGCCGCGTCATGATATCGCGCATCGTGCTGTCGCCGAACAGCACCGCGCTTGATGCGGCCGTGCCGTCAGAGTTCTGCGCCGACTGCGCGATCACCTGGTCGCGAAATGCGTTGTAGTTGGTGACGAAGGTCTGCAGCGCGGACGTGATCTGGCTGGTGTCGGTCTCGATGCTGATGTTCAGGCTGGTGCCGCTCGGCGTCGGCTGCAGCAGGTCGAACGTGACGCCGGACAGGACGTCGGAAATGTCGTTGGTGTTCCGCGTGAGCGCGATGCCGTCGAGGGTGAACTCCGCGGACTGCGACTTCTGCAGCACGTCGGTGAACGCTCCGGACGTGTCGGTGACGCCGAGCTTGTTCAGGATGTCGTCGCCCGACGTCGACGAATAGGTGATGTCGGCGGCGTCCTGTGTCCCCGTCAGCACCATCTCATAGGACCCGCTCGACACCTGGACGATCGAGGCCTGGACGTTGGTGGTCGAGGTCTGGGCGTTGATGGTGTCGACGACATCCTGCATCGACATGCCGCTGGTGATCGAGATCGCCGTGCTGGTGCCGCCGGACAGGCCGAGCGAAAAAGTGCCGGACAGGCCCAGCGCCGTCGAGCTGCTCGACTGTGAGGCACCGATCACCTTCTGCGCGGTCGCGAGCTGGGTGATCTGGAGCGTGTGATCGCCGGTCGCCGAGCCGCTGTTGACGCTCATGTTGAGCGCCGACGAGGCGCTGACGTCACCGGTGGACGAGATCGTCGCCGCCCGCGTGGCGAACGCGTTGGTGGCAATCGAATTGATGATCGAGGTGCTGAGCGACGACAGACCCGTGGCCAGCGTGGACAGCTCGGTCTGGAGGGATTGGTAGGCGGTGATCTTGGCCTGGTTCGCGGTGATCGTCGTGGTGATCGAGGTCGCCGCTGTGAGCTTGGCATTGACCTCGGCCTCGATCAGGGCATCCCAATCGATGCTGGTCGAATTGGTCGTGCCGGTCGTTGTCACCGTACTGGCAGAACTGGTCGACGTGGTGCCCGATGTGCTCGAGGTGGCGCTGCTAACCGTCATGTCGACACTTCCGCCGCGATAGGAATCGGGCCGGCATCATGCCGGCCCGACCGGTCTTTCGAATTAGCCGAGCAGCTTCAGCAGGTACTGCGGCATCTGGTTCGCCGCGGTTTCCGCCGAAACCGCGGCCTGGGTCTTCACCTCGGCCGAGGACAGCGTCGCCTGCTCGGAGGCGATATCGACGTCCTTGATCGCCGAGTTGGCCGATTGCAGGTTCTGGGTCTGGGTCGAGATCGAGTCGGCGCTGAAGTTGAAGCGGGATTCCTGAGCACCGATCTCGGCACGTGCGGACGAAACCTTGTCGATCGCGGTGTCGAGAGCCGTCATCGCGCTGGTGGCGCTCGACAGGCTGGAGACGTCGAGCGACGTCACGGACAGCGACGAGGCCGTGAGGCTCGTCAGCGTGATCGTGATGGTGTCGGCCGAGGTCGAACCGACCAGCACAGAGACGCCGGAGGAGAACACGCTCGAACCGTCGAGCAAGCTCTGGCTGCTGTAGCGGGTGCCACTGGCGATCGAGTCGATTTCGCCCTTGAGCTGTGTGAATTCCGAATTGATGTAGGCGCGGCTGGAATCCGCCACGGTGCCCGAGGCGGACTCGGAAGCCAGTGACTTCATGCGGGCCAGGATGTCCGAGATGTTGGAGGCGCCGCCGTCGGCCGTCTGCAGGATCGAGGTCGCCTGCGCCGCGTTGGTGGCGGCCTGCTGCAGCGTCGTGATGTCGGAGGAGATGCGGGTCGAGATCGCAAGGCCGGCCGCGTCGTCGGAGGCGGAGGTGATGCGCGAGCCGCTCGACAGCTTCGACAGCGCGCTGGTTTCCTGCTGCGAGTTGATGTTGAGGTAACGGACCGCGGAGTTCGCGGCGGTGTTGGTGGAGATTGCCGGCATGAGTAGCTCCTGTGCTGATGGGGCATGGCATGCCGCATCGTGAAATAGAGAGGTGACGCGGATCCAGCCCCCGTCCGCCCGATCAAACGGGTCGGCCGCCGGTGGTCAGGCGCAAAATCTTCAGAAGCCGGAATTTATGGTTAGCAGTCGGTAAACGCGCCGCGCAGGTCGCGCTCGTGCCGTTTCAGCATCTCGCGCAGCTGCTGCCGTCCTCGCTTCAACAGCGACTCCACCGCGGCCACAGTCGTGTCCATGACCTCGGCGATCTCGCCGTTGCTCATGTTCTCATGATAGGACAGGATCACCGCGACGCGCTGCTGCTCGGGCAGCCGCTGCATCGCGACCTCCAGCAGATTGCCGATCTCGTTGCGCTCGATGACGGCGGAGGCATCAAGCTGAGTGTCGGCGACCTCGGGCACGACATCGACATTCTCGGTGCGCGGCTTGCGGCGCAGATCGATGCAGCGGTTGCTGACGACGCGATAGAGCCAGGTCGAAAACTTGGCGCGGCCATGCTGCCAACGGCCGCGATGCGTCCACACCTTCAGCATCGTGTCCTGCACGACGTCTTCGGCGTCGGCGGCGTTGCCGACGATGCGCAGCGCGATCGCGTAGGCGCGATCGACATGACGTTCGACCAGAGCGCGAAACGCCGTCTCGTCGCCGGCGGCGAGGCGGTCGAGCAATTCCTTGTCTTCGTCGTGGATCTCGACGGTGTCGAGCGGGCCCGCATCGGCAACGGTGGGGACGTTGCTCCACGGAGCAGCCGCCTCGGCCGGCGCAACCGCGGCCGGCGTGGCCTCCACTTCGGCCGGTGCCCTCATATCAAGCGCGTAACTCATCCGCCGCTCTCCAACCAACGCCGCTGGCACACATTCCATGCGGCTTCTGAGCGTTGAACGAAGGGGGCCCGCAAACCAGGCGAACTTTTTTCGTTATTTTTCAAATGCTTAGCTGGATGTTTTTGCCGACCGCCCGGCAAAAGCTGCCGCTGCGCGGAGGCGCAGGGAAAAATTCGACGGAGTTTGGAGCAGTCGTTCAGCATCGCCTCGCATTTCCGCGGGAGAGATCGTCGCGTCGGAAAACGCTGTTGTCACACCAACTAACGCCACGCGAACAATTGCATGCGCGGAGCATGCGAATGATTCATCGCCGTTGGTCGCCATCCTGCATTCGACGATTGCGACTAGGCAATTTTTTCCGAATCACTGTTTCGACGTTATCGGATTTTTTGAATCTGTCAGTCGCGAAGCGCGCGTTTTCGAATCCCGCATCAACTTTTTTGAACTGTCGCGCCTGATTTGTCTCATGCGCGCGTTCAACGCATGAGGACTGGCGGGAATTTTGCGCATGACGATCATGACGGTCGACGCGACGCGTCGAGCGCAGAATGTTTCTGCATGTTCATTCGATGTTTTCGATACATTTCTGTTGCGCGCCTGCACGACGCCGGATGGCGTATTTGAAAGGGTTTTTCAGCGTTCCTGCATTGCTGAAAAATTTCCGAACATGTCCGCCGGTTTCGTTCAGCATCGAATCCAGGCGGAGGCGCGGGCGCGCAAGGTATCGCAGGAGCGGTGCGGCTCAACTGAAGTGCGCATCGCCGACATCTACAAATACTTTCCGTTCAGGCTGTTCGGCCTGAGCCGCGATGCGCTGCACGATCTCGCGCAGTTCGAGTTCGAGACCGAACTCGAACTGTGCCGCGTCAATCTCGAAATGCTCGAGCAATATCTGGACATGAAGCGCGGTGGTTTTCGCGTCGGCTTCATTTCCGACACCTACTGGAGCACCGACCAGCTCGCGCAGCTGCTGCATTCCTGCAGTCCCGGGCTGAGCTGGGATTTCCTCTATGCGTCCTGCGATCACGGTAGTAGCAAGAGCGAAGCGCTGTTTAAGGCCTATCTTGCCGAGCAAGGCATCGAAGCGGCAAGCTCGTTCCATGTCGGCGACAACCACACCGCCGATATCAAGGGGGCGCGCCGTCACGGCATCCGTCCGCGCTACTATCCGCAGGCCGGCGCGGCATTGGCCTCCAAGTTTCAGCGCGAGACATCGATCTTCGAATTGCTGTGTCCCGATCAGCCGTCGCGGCTCGATTGCGGCGCCCGCACGCTTCGGCGCGCTGTGACGGCGAAGGGCGCGGAGCATTCTCCCGCTTTCGACCTCGGCGTGACCGTTCTCGGCCCCGTGATGGCGGCGTTCGATGCATTCATTGCCGCCCGGCGCACTGCGCTTGCTCGCGACGGCGCGCGCGTTGCGGTCGGATTCCTCGGTCGCGACGGTCTGCTGCCGTATCGGGTCTGGCAGGCAAACCACGGCGAGACCGGCGCCTATATCGAGATCAATCGTCGCGTCAGCCTGGTCGGGTCTGCTGACACGCTCGAACCGCTCTGTGAGCTGCTGAACCGGGTCGTCAAGATCGACGCGGCGACCTTTGTCGACATCGTCAAGGTGCAGCCGCCCGCCGTGATGAAGTTCTTCGCGCAGTATCCCGACGGCATTGCGAGCGGCCGCGAACTCGCCGACGCCCTGCCCGATCTGATGGACCCGCGCGAAATCACCGATATCGCTGCCGGCGTCCGGACCCGTCTGCTTACCTACCTTCGCGCGAAGATCCGGGATTTCGACGGCTGCACCGATCTGATCCTGGTCGACCTCGGCTATTCCGCAAGCGTGCAGAAATCGCTGCGGCGCATCTTCGATCGCGAGGGCATCCGCATCCGCCTGCACGGCGCCTATCTGCTGACGCTTGACGATGCCTTCGACGACATCGCCGATGACGATACCGCGGAGGGACTGGTCTCGGATCGCATCGTCACGCCGCACGTCAAGCGCATGCTGATCCGCAACGTCGCATTGCTGGAACAGCTGTGCTGTTCCAGTGAAGGATCGGCGCGGGATTATCGTGATGGTGACGTGTTGCGCGAGGGTGATCAGCGCCCGGCCGCCCAGCTGGCGCTCGCGAGCGAGGTGCAATCCGGGACGCTGGCCTATGTTTCGCGCGCCCGCGAGCTGGCACCACGCTACGGATTGCAGCCCGATGCCGACCCCGCGGTCGCGGCGCGCTGGGCCGCCGCCGTGCTGGGACGCCTCCTGCTGCTGCCGGACGACGATGAGCTCGCGTTGCTCGGCGGCATCAAGCATGACGTCAATCTCGGCACCCAGGCGCTGGCGCCATTGCTCGATGCCGACTTCATCAATGATTGCATCATCGCCGGCGGCCTCATGACCGCCTGCACGGCTCCGGCGCCCCCGATGTGGCTGGCGGGCAGCTTTGCCACCCTGTCGCCGTCGCACGCCTATCTCTACACGCTGTTCGGCGCCAATCGCCTGCCCGCGAATGTGTTCGGCGAAGCACCGTGCGGGACGCTGCAGGTCGGTCTGTTCGATCGGAACGGCCAGGCCTCGCTGGAGGCGGTCAGCGTCTATCATACCGGGCTCGGCGACCTCCGCCTGCGGATACCGCTGTCGCGCCGGATGGCAATCGCGACCATCGCGCTGCCGCTGGCCAAGCTCACCCGCGACGGGATGCTCCACGGCATCACGGTCCAATACGGTGAGAGCGCCGCGAAAGCCGCCGACAGTTCGAACGTGACAGCGATCGCCGCGGGACGGCTCATCGATGCCGGCCTCGAACGGCGCGGCCGTCACTTCCGTGCTACCAGTGACGACGGCATGCTGCTGATGCCGGTCGACGGCTTCGAAGACGACGTCGCCATCTACACGGTCGCGCTGACCGCCCTCGACCATGACCGCATCCTTGCGGTCGCGGACCGCGACGGCAACGGTGCCCCCTCGGCCACACTGACCTGGCGCAGCACCAACGACACGCTCGCAACGAACAACGACAGCTGATTTGTCCGCCTGATCCGGCCGCCCCGCACGTAGAAGGTTAACGAGGGGTAGTGCGGGCATGATTTCGGCTGACACGGCGCAAGCGGACGGCTTGCAGACGAACTTCGACCAATTGCTGGCGGCGAACGGCATCCGGATGAGTGCCGCGCAGCGCCGTCGGCTTGCATGGCTGTCGGAGCGGCTCGGACCCGCGGTCCTCCATCAGGCCGGCTCGGTGCCGGCGAGGGACCATGGCGTCATCATCCTCGTCGAGCCGCCAAGCGGCCCCGCCGCCGAGATGCTTTACCGGTCGCTTCGCGCCGGCTGCGCGGTCGTCGTCCCCTTCGGCGAGAATCCCGCCTTCGACTTCCTGAAGAGCAAGCTGACCGACTTCGGAACGATCGGGCCGAGCCCTGATGGCCCGCACGAGATGTGGTGGGGCGGCCTCAATTGGCGCCCGATCGCTCCCGAGGAGGGCTCCCGACCCGATGCATCGCTGCGCGTGGTCTCCTGCTATCCCCGCGCTTGCGGCGACGATCGTGCCCGCGCCCTCCGCGACAAGCTGGCCGAATTCCGGATCGCCTGCGATATCGCACCGATCGACACCGCAGACGGCGAGCGCATGCGCGCAGCCGAGAAATCCGGCTTTATGCTGCGGATGTGGGAACAGCACCGCGAACCGCTGCTCTTCATCGAGGCCGACGCAGTCCTCAGCGAGCCGCCATTGCTGCCATCATACCTTGATTGCGACATCGCGCTCCACAAATGGAACCGGTGGGAAATGTCGGCGCGCACCCTCTATCTCGGCCGTTCGGCCGCCGCCGAAGCGGTGCTGCGCAACTGGCATCACATCGCGAGCGCCTATCCCGCGGTCTGGGAAGGCTATTTGCTCGACCAGGCCTGGAGCCTGACAGCATCGCAGATGGCGCTCGACACCGTCTGGCTGCCGCGCTCATACCACGCTCCGGCCGAAGACGCCGGCACGCCCCGCCACACCACAATCGTTCACAACCTGCCTACCGACAGCAGCGATCTTGGACCGGACGCCGAATTCGGCGTCGCGATGCGGGCCGCGCGGCGCGCCAGCCGCAGCGGCGGCCGTGACGCCATGATCGTAATCCGGTCGCAGGCGGCCTCGAATGATGCGATCACCGTGATCATGCGCGCAATCGCGACCAGCGACGCGCACGAAATGGCTGCCAGCATCGAGGCGGTCACCGGCGCGTTCGCGGCCGATTGCGGCGGGTTCGGCCGGCTCGAGCTCGCACTCTGCCCCTGGCAGGACGATATCCGCGCGGCGAAATCGGCCGCGAAAAGCGCGAACAACCGCATCATCGAGATCGCGCCGTGGCAGACGCTGCCGGCCGACCTGTTCCGCACCGTGGGCCAGTCCCGCGATGCCGGCAGCGTCGTCGTGATGGCCGGGCAGCGCGGCTGATTACCGCCGGAAAGACAGAGCAAGGGAAGGACATCGACATCATGAAGACAATCATCCTTCTTACCGGTGCCGCCAACCAGCAATTCGCGCTCACCGAACTGTTGAAGGCGCACAATCCGGCGCTGTCGTTCCGCTGCGCGGTAACGGCCGACGAGCTCGCCGCGATCGAGCCGGAGGTCTTGCGCGAGGCCCGGCTGTTGGCCTTCACCACCAGCGTCGTCGTGCCGGAGCACATTCTGGCGGCGCTCGGCCACGGCGCCTACAATTTCCATCCCGGCCCGCCGCAATATCCCGGCTGGGCGCCGGCGCATTTCGCGCTCTATGATGGTGCCCGCACCTTCGGCGCGACGGCCCATGTGATGGCCGCGCGCGTCGATTCCGGCCCGATCGTCGGGGTCGAGTCCTTCATCATTCCCGACAAGATCAGCGTACGCGGACTCGAACAGATCGCCTATGTGCGGCTTGCCCATCTGTTCTGGCGGATGTCGCGCAATCTCGCCTGCGATCCCATGCCGCTGGCGGAACTGGAGATCGCCTGGTGCGGAATCAAGAGCACGCGGCGGATGTACCGCGAGATGTGCGAGCTTCCCGCCGGCATCAGCGCCGGCGAGCTGGCGCGTCGGATTCGCGCCTTCCATGACGATTTCCGCGGCATCCCGCTGACCTGCTCGTTGCACGGCATCCGCTTCCAGCTGGCAACGACTGCCACGCAGGCGCCTGAGCCGCCGCAGGTGGTCTCGCCGCCGCTCGCCGCGGCCTCCTGAGCAACGGCCTCAACCGCGCGTCGCACGGCTCCGAACCTCGTGGCGCTGCTGCAAGTGCGCCCTCACCGCACGCTCCGCGGCGCGCGCGGAGCCGAAATAGCCGCCGTCGAGGCCGTCAAAGGCGCGGTCAGAGGAGAAGAAGCAGAAGCCGCGGTTGTCGCTGACGACGATACCGGCGGTGCGATCCGATACTTCGATGACATAGGCTTGGGACATTTGGGCTCGGGACATGCGTGTTCGATCGCCGAATGACGGCGCTCCTGTCTGATTGTCGGGTGCTTTGGATTTGTCGAAGCGATCAACAACAACAGACGCCGGTCGCCGCCGAGACGCAGCGATGCTGCATGCGGCTTCGCATGTCGCACATCAAGCTGCGGTGGTCATGTCTCATTGCGGTAACCTTGGACAACACGGATATCGAGCATCAATATCCAGCCGAACCGCGCCGCGGTCAATGAAATGGCTGACCAAAGATAAGAGCCCGGCGCGACGCCTCATTCGCGATGGGCGGAAAAACAGCACAGTTTTGGTGATGACGGTCGTTGACCGCTGAATTGGCCGGGCACCGGGTGCCCGGCCATGATCGCTCAGGGCAGGATCGGCGGATGATAGGTGAAGGTCGCCATCAGGATCGCCGCCAGCAGCATCACGATCGGAAAGTGGATGAAGAACTGCACCGACGTGTAGCCGATCAGATCCTTCGACTTCAGGCCGAGGATGCCGAGCAGCGGCAGCATCCAGAACGGGTTGATGAAGTTCGGCAGCGTCTCGGCGATGTTGTAGACCATCACCGTCCAGCCGAGATGCGCGCCGATGTCGTTGGCCGCCTTCATGATGTAGGGCGCCTCGATGATCCACTTTCCGCCGGCCGACGGCACGAAGAAGCCGAGCAGCGCCGAATAGATTCCGACCAGGAACGAGAACACGGTGGAATTGCTGGAGGCGCCGACGAACCAGTGTGCGATCGTGTCCGACAGCGTCGTACCGCTGCTGTTCGGGACCTTGGTCAGGATCTGCGCAATGCCGGCGTAGAACGGAAACTGCAACAGCACGCCGGAGACACTCGGCATCGCCTTCGAGAACGACTCGATGAGGCTGCGCGGACGCCAGTGCAGCACGATGCCGAGGATGAGGAAGACGAAGTTATAGGTGTTGAGGCCGGACAACGTGATCAACGGATTGCCCGACTGGAATGTCTGCCACAACCAGCCGGCGGCAAGCACGGCGATCAGGATCGTCAGCAGCGGGCTGAACTCCAGCCAGTCGCCCGGACGCGCCGGCTTCCTGGCCTCGATGCGATCATCGCCAAGCGCAACGCCGAGGTCTTCCGCCGTCTTCGCCTGTTCGGGCGCAGGCGTCGTGAAATAGCAAATCGCGGCGGAGACCACGGTCACCATCACGACGGTGACCATGTTCTGCCAGGTCAGGATGGTTTCCGAGAAACCGATCACGCCGGTGATCGGCAGGAGCGATGCCGGAATGCTGCCGGCATTCGCCTGCAGCTGCGCAGCCGATGACGTGATGCCGAGCGTGAAGCCGCAGCCGAGCCCGAGATAGCCGGCGGCGCCGGCCGCCCGGTAGTCGAGCCTGATGTCGGTGCGCCGTGCGATCTCCCGCACCAGAAGACCCGAGAAGATCAGGCTCAGGCCCCAGTTCAGCAGCGACAGAAAGATGCTGAGCACGCCGACAAAGACCACGGCGCCGCGCCCGGTCTTCGGCACGCTGGCGAGCCGCGCCAGCACGGCCGCCACCGGCGGCGACATCGCCACGACATAGCCGCCGATCGCGACCAGCGCCATCTGCATCGTGAACGGAATCAGGTTCCAGAACCCGTCACCAAACGCGCGGCTTACGGCGAGCGGCGAACCGCCATGCAGGATCGCGCCGATTGCGACCGCAATCACCGCGATCAGGACGAAGACGTAGGCATCCGGAAACCAGCGCTCCGCAAACGCCACCAGGGCTTGCGAAAATCGCGCGATGATGTTGTCCGCGACAGGTTTTCGCAAACTCACGGCTTGATCGTGCGTTGCATTCGTCATCAATCTGATCCCCTTCCGGTAAATGCGGTTACAGCCTTCAATCGTGTTTGGTCATCAAAGCGCGAGCGTGAGATCGGTCAGCGGCACGGCCTGGCAGGCGAGGCACTGTCCCTCGCTGCCATCGACAGGGCCGAGATGGGTAAACTCCCCATCGACGACCTGAACCGCACAGCTTTCGCATTGCCCGACACGGCAGCCGCTCGGCAGCGCGACGCCCGCCGCACCCGCCGCATCAAGCAGCGTCCCCTGCTCCGGCCCCCAGGAAAAACTCTGCGTGCTGCCCGCAAGCCGGATGGTGCGCGGCGCCAGGTTGCTCGGCACCGACGGCGGCGACACGAAGCTTTCGGCAAAAATGTCGAAGCGCGGCACGCCGAGCGCCGTCACGGCCTCGATCTGTGCCGTGACGAATTCCGGCGAGCCGCAGATGTAGACCAGCGGCCGGCGCGCCAACAGCGGCTTGACTGGTCCGAGATCAACCCTCCCCTTGCGCAACGAATGCGAGTCGATCGGGTCCTGCGCGAACGGCGCGGAATAGAACGTCACACGCTTCAGCCCTGGAATACCGGTTTCCAACTCCGCAAGTCGCTCGGCAAACGGATGCTCCCGGCTGCTGCGGCAGCCGTGCAGCAGCAGGATTTCGCCTGCGCGATCTTGTGGTGCGATACCTTGCAGCGTTTCGAGATGGCTCATAAACGGCGTGATGCCGATGCCGGCGGCGACGAAAATTAGGGGCCGCGGCCCCTTCAGCTGCGGCGTGAAGATGCCGCCCGGCGGCTCCAGCACGACCTCGTCTCCGACGGCAAGACGGTGCAGATGATCCGGCATGAAGAACGGCGCGTCGCCACTCGGCGCCTCACTGAAGAAACGTCCCTTCACCGCAATCGACAGCGAACGCGGCAGATCACCGGATCCGGTCAGCGAATAGGCCCGCGCCTCCGTCGCGCCGGGCAGCGAGACCATCACGCGCTGGCCCGGCAGGAAGTCGGGCAGCGGACCACCGTCAAGCGGCAGCAGGTTGAGCGCGATGACATTATCTGCCTCGGCGCGGCGCGCGCCGATCTTGAACCGCCGCTGACCGCTCCACAGGCCACGACTGGCAATTCCGTCGCGCCTGATATCGCAGACGATCGCGCGCAACGGGACGGACCCGCTGACCGGATCGCGCGCATCGTCGTGCAGCACGGCGTTGATGTTGCGGGTGTGGATGCCTGCCGGCGCGGAACGTTCGCGGCCGAGCGGCGGACAGTCCTCCCACCAACCGAATTCGGCGACGACAACCCGATCGTCGAGCGCCGCATTGAGGCGCACCTTCAGGCGCACGGCACCGCCATGCGTTTCCACCACGGCCCAGTCGCCTTCGGCAAGGCCGCGCCGCTCGGCGAGCTGCGGACTGATCTCGACGGCCGGATCGGGCGACTTGCGCCGCAGCGAGGCGACGTGCCGATAAGAGGAGTGAACGAACCAGCCGCTCTTGGCAGTGGAAAGCACGAGCGGAAAGCGTGCGTCCGGCGCTGCCGTGAGCGGGCTGCCGACCGGCTCGACGTGGTCGGGCAAGGGATCATACCCGTGTCCCAGCATCAGTTCGGAATAAAGCTCGACGCGGCGCGTCGGCGTCGCGAATCCGGCAACCGTTCGGTCCTCGCGCGCCACGGCGTATTTTTCGTCGCGGAAGATCTGCGGGAAGCGGCGGCCTTCGGGGTGCGCGCGCAGATCCTCGACACCGATGCCGAGCGGCGCGAGCTGATAGTTCCAGCCGGCCGTGATGTCGCCGCCGAAGAACAAATCGCCCATCCCGAGCCTGAGCGCGAGCGCGGCGGCGATCTCGTAATCGGCCTTCACTGCGCCGACCGGCTCGACCATGCGCGGGCGAAACTGCACGGTCTCGACGGCTTCCTGCGTGATCTCGAATCCAATCTTGAGCGCATCGCGCTCCCACGGCGTGCTGGCGGGCAGCACGAAATCGGCGCTCTCCGCAGTCGGGTTCATGAACATGTCGATATGGACCTGGAACTCCAGCGCGTTCAGCGCGGCGCGGTTGCGCTCGGAATGGCCCTGCGAGACGACGAAGTTGGTGCCGAAGGCGACCAGCGCGCGCACCCGGTAGGGCTCGCCGTCGAGCACGGCCCTGCTGAAATCGCGCGCCGTGATCCAGCCCTTGGCCGGCGGGCCGAGCGGCAATTCGGCAATGCCCAGCGCCTTTGCCTGCTGCTCCGGCGACAGGATATTGTAGTCGTTGAGGGCACGGGTCGGCGGCGGCACCGACCAGCGATTGCCGCCGGGCCGATCGCAAGCGCCGGTCAGCGCATACAACGTCGCAATCGTGCGCTCGATCGCGGTCGCGTTGGTGTGCTGGCCGACGCCGGTCCAGGAATGATAGGCGAGCCGCGGCCGGCGAGCGAGCAGCGTGTTGAACGCGTCGACGTCCTCGACAGGAAGCCAGGTCAGCTCCGCGACGCGTTCCGGCGTGTAAGGCGCGGCTCGCTCGACGAGCAGTTCGAACGCAGTTGCCGCCGCTATCATCCGGCCGTCGCGTGCCCGGACCTGCAGCGCGCCACGCAGCTGGCCACAGCTCTCCGGCGCGTAACGCGTGTCGCAAGGCACGGGCGCGCCCGACGCATCGAGACGAACGAAAGCCTCCGGCGCGCCATCCGGCCACAATGCGTCGGCGCGCAGGAAGCGTCCGGTCGCACGATCGACCAGCAGCGATCCATTGGTCCATGCGTTGACGAAATCCGCATCGAAGCTGCCGGCCGCGATGAGGTGACGGATCGCCCCCATTGCGAGCGCGCCATCGGCACCCGGGCGAATGCGCAGCCACAGATCGGCCTGCTGCCCCGAGCCGTTCGGCTTGGGATCGACCACCACGACCTTGGCGCCGCGACGCCGCGCATCGGCGATCCGCGTTGCCTGGGCGAGCCAGGTTCGCGCCGGATTGTGGCCCCACAGGATAATCGCATCGGCATTGTCGTAGTCGGGAAAGCCGATGCCGCGGCCGAAGGTCAGCGCGTGCGCATAGTCCTTGTGCCAACCGCAGATCTCGACCGCATAGATCAGGTTCGGGCTGCCGAAGCCGCGGATGAAGCGCTCGACCCACTCGAAACTGTCGACCATCGGCGTGCCGCTCGGCGTGGTGACGCCGAACGCCACCGCCTCGGCGCCGCTCTCCGCGCGGATCGCACCGAGCCGGGCGGCGATCTCGGTCAACGCCTCGTCCCACGACACCTCGACCCAGCCCGGATCGGCGGCGCCGCGCGGCTGGGTTCGCTTGAGCGGGACGGTAAGCCGGCGCGGGCTGGCGACGATTTCGGGCGCCGCCCTGCCCTTGGCGCAAAGCGCGCCGCCGGTCGGGTGGTTATTTAATACCTCTACCCCGACAAGGCGCCCATCCTCGACCACGGTGACGGCACCGCAGCGCGAGCGACAAAGCGTGCAATAGCCGGGCAGCCGCTGTTTCACCGCCGTCTCACCTATCCCAGTCAATCCATGTGACGCATTTTTGTAATGCGTTACACATTTACGTCATACGCTACCGGCCGCGTCAAGGCTAAGTAATAATCAGCGACGAATCGGAGTTCCCAGCGAGAGGGCGGCCACGACCACCGATGGACCAGAATTTGCGAGAACAAGTGCTGCAGCGGGTGCGGGCCGAGATCATTTCCGGGCAGAGCCTTCCGGGCACGATGTATTCGGTGCCGAGTCTCGCGGCGAGCCTCGGCGTCTCCTCGACGCCGGTACGCGAAGCGCTGCTCGAGCTCAGCCGCGGCGGTCTGGTCGAGCCGATGCGCAACCGCGGCTTCAAGGTGGTCGAGCCGACTCTGACCGAGTTGCGCAACCTGTTCGACATGCGCGAGGTACTCGAGCTCCACGCCGCCGTGCTGGTCGCCGCCAATCCGCCAAAGGATCTGGCAGTCGTGCGCGGCTGGGCCGACCAGATCGCCAAGGCCGTCGAGACCGACGACGTCCAGCTCTATCTGGAAGCCGACCGCAACTATCATCGCGAGTTCATCGCGGCCGCCGGCAACGACCTGCTGACCGACACGGTGATGGGCCTGCGCGACAAGATGCGGCTCTACGGCATCAGCTCCCGCGCCGGCCACGAGCGGCAGCAAGCGTCAGTGCCTGAGCACTACCGGTTGATCGAGCTCGCGCTCGCCGGCGAGACCGAGGCGCTGACCACCCTGCTCCGCACTCACATCCGCTCCTGGGAGCCGATCTTCGTCGATGCATTGCTGCGCTCGAAGGAGCATGCGCGCGAACCGCTGCGGCAGGCCCGCGGCTGACGCGGGCGGACGCAGCTAGCCGGTCGTGGTGAACGGCTAGTCCAGAATGCTCTTGTAGTGCTCCGAGAAGACATCGCGGCCGATGATCAGCCGCATCACTTCGGAGCTTCCAGCCAGGATTCGATTGACGCGCGCATCGGTGAACATGCGGCTGATCGGATATTCGTCCATGTATCCCGCGCCGCCGTGCAGCTGGACGCCAAGATCGAGCATCTTCCACTCGACCTCCGACGACATCATCTTGGCCTTGGCGCCCATGTTGCTGGTCAGGCGTCCGGCATTGTGCTCGGTCACGCAGTGATCGACATAGACCTGCACGAGATCGATTTCGGCATCCACCTCCGCCATGCGGAACTGGGTGTTCTGCTGTTCGGCGAGCGGCCGGCCGAACAATTTGCGGTCCATCACGTAAGCGCGCGTGATGTCGAACGCCTTGCGGCCGTTGGCGATCGATCCGACCGCGGAGATCAACCGCTCCTCGGCAAGGCCTTCCATCAGATAGTAGAAGCCCCTGCCGGGTTCTCCCAGCACGTTGGCCTTGGGCACCTTCACATTGTTGAAAAACAGTTCGGCTGTGTCCTGCGCCGGCATGCCCATCTTCTTGAGATTGCGGCCGCGCTCAAAACCTTCCATGCCGCGCTCGACGATCAGGAGCACCATGGCATGCTTCTTCTCGGCGCCCGCGAGCTTGGCCGCGACGATCACCACGTCGCAATTGATGCCGTTGGAAATATAGGTCTTCGAGCCATTGAGCAGGAAATGATCGCCCTTGTCTTCCGCCGTCGTCCGCATGCCAGCAAGATCCGAGCCCGCGCCCGGCTCGGTCATCGCGATCGCCAGGATCGTCTCGCCGCTGACGCATTTCGGCAGGAATCGGTCGCGCTGCTCCTCGGTGCCGAAGCGCTTGAAATAAGGACCGACCAAGCGGCTGTGCAGCGTGTTGTACCAGCCCTTGCAGCCGGATCGCGCAGTCTCCTCAATGATGATCTGCTCGTAGCGGAAGTCCTCGTCGCCCATTCCGCCATATTTTTCCTCGGGCCAGATCATCAGGAAGCCGAGGTCGCCGGCCTTCTTGAACGCGCTGCGGTCGACGATGCCGGCCTCCCGCCATTCCTCCATATGGGGCGCAATCTCGCTGGCGAGAAACTTGCGGTAGGAGCCGCGGAAGATGACCTGGTCTTCGGTAAAGCTACGCATCAATCACCTAATAGCGCTGTCATGGAAACCGCCGGCATACGCTGAGGCACCGGTACAAAAAATTGGAGCGCCGGTTCTGCTGCAATCAAAACCGACGCTCCGTCACCGAAACAGGCGATGCCCTACTTGCCCTTCCAGTTCGGCGGGCGTTTTTCCGCAAAGGCAGCCGCGCCCTCGCGGGCATCCTCGGATACGAAGACAGGACCGACGATCTCCTGCTGCCTTTTCCACATCTCATCTTCCGGCCAGAGCCGGGATTCGACGATCACCTGCTTGGATGCCTTTACGGCGAGCGGGCCGTTGGCACCAATCGCTGCCGCGAGCTCGAGCGCCGCGTCGAGCGCCGGTCCATCGGTCAAACGGTTGATGATGCCGAGCTGGTAGGCACGCTCCGCGCCGAAGAACTCGCCCGTCAATGCGAACTCCATCGCCACACGGAACGGCATCTGGCGCGGCATGCGGATCAGACCGCCGGCCGCGGCGGCCAGCCCGCGCTTCACCTCGGGGATCCCGAACTTGGCGTTGCGGTTGGCGACGATCATGTCGCACGACAGCGCGATCTCCATCCCGCCGGCGAGCGCGTAGCCGTCGACAGCCGCGATCAGCGGCTTCTTCGGCGGCGCCTCGGTCAGGCCGGCGAAGCCGCGGCCGGGGATCGATGGCCGCTCGCCTTTCAAGAACCCCTTGAGGTCCATGCCCGAGCAGAATGTGCCGCCGGCGCCGGTGATGATGCCGACGCTCAGGGAGTCGTCGGCGTCGAGCCGGTCGATCGCCGCGGCCACGCCCTTGGAGAGGGCGAGGTTGGCCGCATTCTTCGCTTCCGGCCGGTTCAGGGTGATGATCAGGATCGGTCCGCGGACTTCAGTGAGGACCGGAGTTTCTTCGGACATCGCTTTCGTCTCCTGATCGCTTAACGCGGAGCCATGCGGATGGCGCCGTCGAGACGGACGTCTTCACCGTTGAAGTAGCCGTTGGTGATCATGGTCAGCGCCAGCTGCGCATATTCCTCCGGCATGCCGAGACGCTTCGGGAACGGCACCGACGCGCTGAGCGCGGCCTTGACGTTCTCCGGGGCGCCCTGCAGCAGCGGGGTGTTGAAGATGCCCGGCAGGATGGTGTTGACGCGGATGCCTTCGGCCATCAGGTCGCGCGCGATCGGCAGGGTCATGCCGACCACGCCGGCCTTCGAGGCCGAATAAGCCGCCTGCCCCATCTGGCCATCCTCGGCCGCGACCGAGGCCGTGTTGACGACCGCGCCACGCTCGCCGTGCTCCAGCGGGGACAGCGACAGCATGCCCTGCGCCGACTTGGCGATGCAGCGGAAGGTGCCGACGAGGTTGATCTGGATGATGCGGTTGAAGGCGTCGATCGGGAAGTGGGTGGGCTCGCCGGTCTTCTTGTCGCGGCCCGCGGTCTTCACCGCGTTGCCGGTGCCGGCGCAGTTCACCAAGATGCGCTCCTGGCCATGCGCAGCGCGGGCCTTGGCGAAGCCCGCATCGACCTGCTCGTCCGAGGTGACGTCGACCTTGCAGAACACGCCGCCGATTTCCTTGGCGATGGCCTCACCCTTCTCTTCGTTGAAGTCGAAGATCGCGACTTTCACGCCTTGCGCAGCGAGCGCGCGCGAGGTGGCAGCACCAAGGCCGGAAGCGCCGCCGGTGACGACGGCGGCGACCGATGAATCGAGTTTCATGGCAATATCCTTTCGCGATCAGATGCGTTCGATGATGATGGCCGGCGCCATGCCGCCGGCGGCACACATGGTGACTAGGCCATAACGTCCGCCGCTCCGCTCGAGTTCGTCGAGCGCCGTGCCGATCAGGATCGATCCGGTCGCGCCGATCGGGTGGCCGAGCGCGATCGAGCCGCCATTGATGTTGACCTTCTCGCGGTCCAGCTCGAGGTCGCGGATGAATTTCTCGGCGACGACCGCGAAGGCCTCGTTGATCTCCCAGACGTCGATGTCGTTCTTGGTCAGGCCGGCCTTGGCGAGAACCTTCTTGGCCGCCGGAACCGGCGCGTTGAGCATCAAGGTCGGGTCGTCACCCTGGTTGGCATAGGCCACGATGCGGCCGCGCGGCTTGAGGCCGTGCTTCTCGGCATATGCCTTCGAGGTGATCAGCACCGCGGCGGCGCCGTCCACCACGCCCGAGCTGTTGCCGGCATGGTGCACGCCCTTCCACTCCAGGTCCGGGTAGCGGCGCTGGATCTGCTTCTTGAACGTCGTGCCGTTGCCGAGATCGAAATCCGCAAGCTGCTCGAAGCTCGGCTTCAGCGAAGCAAGGCCTTCAGCCGTGGTCTCCGGGCGCGGGAATTCTTCGCGATTGAGGGCGACGCTGCCGTCGTCGTTAAGGACGGGGATCACCGACTTGGCGAAGCGGCCTTGATCGATGGCCCGCTTGGCGCGCTGCTGGCTCGTCAGCGCCAAGGCATCGCAAGCCTCGCGGCTGATCCCCTCGCGCGTCGCGATGGCGTCGCCGCACACGCCCTGGTGCGACTGCGGGTGAATCTCGTCGAGCGCCGGATTGCCCGAACCCATCATCCGCGCCGGCTGCCCGGCCTTGGAGCGCTCGGCTGCGAGGGTCTGTTGATAGCTCATCATCTCGGTGCCGCCGGCGATGACGCAATCTTCCATCCCCGACATCACGGACGCTGCCGCGAGGTTCACCGACGTGATGCCGCCGCCGCAGAAACGATCCAGCGTCGTGCCGCTGGCGTTGATATCGTAGCCCGCCGCGAGCGCCGACATGCGTCCGAGATCGCCGCCCTGCTTGCCTTCCTGAGTCGATGTCGACCAGATGATGTCATCGACGGTCGACGTGTCGAGCTTGTTGCGCTCCTTGAGCGCGCCGAGCACCGTCGCGGCCAGATGCTGCGGATGCAGGTGCGACAGCGCCCCCTTGCCCGGCTTGCCGATGCCCCGCGGCGTGCGAACAGCGTCAATGATGTATGCTTCAGACATGCGTTTCCCTTTGCTTCGAATGTTTCGTTAGTTTGCGCTCGTGCCGATGATCCCAACCGTTTCCGCGAGGCGTCAACGGTGTGGCGTCACCGCAAGCGGCTCGGCAATTGAGTTGCGCTGATCTTCGAAGTACCCGAAGCGCGGCACCTGCCGGAGTTGCTGCTCGTCGGCGCAGACAGGCTTATCGCAACCCTGCGCAAACAACGGCGCGCCGGCCGGGGCGGCGTGGGGACCGAGAGCATATTTCTGCTCCTGCGGCAGATAGATCAGCTGGCCGATCTGGGTAAGCGTCAAGGTGAGACGGGACACCGTCGATCGGGGAAGACCGCAGCGATCGGCGATTTCGCGATTTCCCAGGCGTATGCTTCGACCTTCGAAGCAACGCACGATGTCGAATGCGCGCGACACCACCTGGATCACGCGCCGGTTGTCCGTGCCGGCGGTCTCTTGTGCCATCAGTACCTCAGATCGACGTCCCATCGTTTACGCCTCACTCCTCATTTTCCATACGGGTGAACGAAGCCCACTCTGCTTCGAGCGGCCGACGCCGATCCGCGACATCACGGCCGGGCGCGCAACGCTCGCGCGCGCGAACTGATGTGCGGGATTTGGCGGCAGGGGCCCGCGGCGTGCACCGCGTGGGCGATTGCAGCGGTGCTGCACAGCTTGTTCCGGGATCGACGGTCTGACGCGATGGCCGGTCGCTCCGGCGTTCGGTCCGCCCGCGGTGATCACGCCGACGCTGCGCGCGGCAACGCGTGCGGTCTGGTCACTCTCAGCCTGTTCGAGAGCGCTGCGCACGGAATGCAGGAACACCTGGTTTTCCAGCCAAGTGAAGCCGCGACCGCGCGGGGCAAGCAGCTTCGGATGTCTCTGGCCGGCCGGCATCAGGCGGATTCTTTCCCTAGGGTTTTGCGCTTTAATTAATTGATTAATTAGTCAGGTGATTAAAGTGGGCGCTCTCCGCTGTCAACCGCCCTCGCCGCAGGGCGCCCCGCGCTCAGCCCGCACCTTCACCCGAACGCCTGTCAGCGCAGTGATCAGGGATTCGTCGTGATGAACTTCGTCAAATTCAGTCCGCCGCCGAACGGTGATCGACATTCCACACGCGATAGCGGACATGCCCCGACAATTTGCTGACCGGTGCGAAACGCACGCGCAAGCATAAGAGCAGGGATCAGGCAGCGGCGTGAGGAAGCAAGGAAGCAGGCAATAGCGGTTGTCGGAACAGACACGACCGCTGGCCGGGATGGCCGTTACGAGGGCGAACCTAAGCTATGAAAGCTTGGTGGGCGCACCAGGGCTCGAACCTGGGACCCGCTGATTAAGAGTCAGCTGCTCTACCAACTGAGCTATGCGCCCGGAACTTGTCCGGAAATGACCCTCGCAAGAGAGCGGTCGTTTAGCAAAGCGATTCCCCGATGTCCAGCAAGCTCGAGCAAGTTTTCCCGACTTTCTGACAACCGAAAGGCCGCCGGAATCCGGCGGTCTTTCATAGGCTTGGCGAGGGCGGCGGCGGACGGCGCTCAGAGGCGGCCGGAGCGCTCCTGATC
>NZ_JADFUD010000056.1:0-51147 GCF_054820065.1 Bradyrhizobium sp. UFLA06-06 | reverse complement strand
GAGATAGGCGCACAGCGCGCCGTATCCGCAGCCGATGTCGTTCAGGCTGAACGGTGCGGAGAAGTCGCAGAGCTTCAGCAACTGGACGAAGCGGAGGTCCTGGGTGGCCTGGCAGGACCAGTCCACCCCGCGCGGGGTGGCGCCGTATTTGGCGACCCGCGCGCTGTAGTAGGATTCGACATCGGCATAGAGGTCGGAGAACCGCGCCCGGTCGCCTTCGGCGCCGAAACCTGCGGTCTCCGCCGCGATGCTCACGTCTTGCTCACTTCTTGGCTTTGGCCCGCCGCTGCTTTGCCATCGTAGCAAGCTCCTTGCGGGCGACCTGGCTTGGCTTGGTCGGGATCGACAGAACCCGATACGACTGGGTCGAGTAGATCAGCGGCGTGTGGCCATCGGCCGCAAACGTCACCTTCGGATTTTCCTTCATGGCGTGAACGCTAACCAGCACCGGCAGATACGGATTCTGCGTGAGCGCGTGGCGGAACGCCTGGACCACCCGCTTGTATCCGCTCACATTGGGCTGATCGGAAGGATAATCCTTCAGCGTGCCGAGGAAGGTGTACCAGCGCTTCCGTTCGATCCGGTCGGCCGGCTCGATCCCGATCAGCCGGAACGACTGCTCGAGGGGATGATTGGGAGAGAAGATGTCGAACTCCTTTTGCAACTCGACCATCTCCATGATCCCGCCGGGACCAAATCGCTTGTTCAGCAGATCCAGAACATCGCGCGTCGTATCGTCTTGAATCATCCGTCCCATTAGAACCCCCTCAATACCTTGTTTCCAGAAATGAAAAAATCGTCGCGTCTAGCGGCGTCGCTCAAGATGCAATCGAAGCTGATCGAGTTGTGGTGTGAAGTAGACTGCCCCCGAGACATCGAGCAAATTCTGAGCGCCGCCGACAATCTCGTCAAGCTCATCATGTGACGTGCTGCCCAAAGCGCAAATGATCAGGCCGCGCAGCACGGTCGCGTGCAGTTCGGCGACGCGATCGGTCCTTCGCCGCGCGACCATCAGCGCCTCGTCCACCGCTTGCAGGGCCGCATGGTGGTCGGCGGCGCGATACAGCGCTTCGGCCAGATCCGCCAGCATGCGGGCCTCGAATTCGAGGCCGGCTCGCGCAGAGCGCGCAAAATCGATCGCCTCCTGAAGCTGGGCGGCGGCAACCTTGAAGTCGCCCGCGGCGCCGCTGGCGAGGCCGGCGCTGGCGAGCGCCGCGACCCGCAGATAGGGCGTGCCGGACTGCTCGGCCAATTCGGCGATCCTCGCCGCATGCGGCTTGGCGAGTTCCGGCCGGCCGCGGCTCCAGCCCATCTCCACCATCGCAAAATGCGGAATGAACTGCACGACGGCGGCGAAGCGCTCCGGCTCGGCCCGCAGGACCTCGGCGATCCGCCGCTCGGCCTCGTCAAACCGGCCGAGCCGCACCAGAATTCTGGTGCCGAGACACCTGATCCAGTGCTCGACGTCGAAGCCGAGAATCTGGTTCGGGTTGAGACCGAGTGTGACGTTGTTGTGAAAACCGCCCTGCTCGGCAATCGCGGCAACCGCCACCTGCCCGGCGTCGAGCGCCTCGGCAAGACGACCCGACAGGAAGAACGCCTGGCTCAGCATGGCATTGACCGTCGCAAACCGTCCGACGTCCCCGGTGCCGGAAGTGAGCTTCAAGGCGTCCTGCACGAGATTGACATAGTCGTCGGCCGCCGCGGTCGCGGCCAGGATCCTGCCGTAGGCGCCGAGCAGGATCGGCTCGTGCACCGGGTCCGCCGCGCGTGCGTATTTGATCGCCTCTTCGGCGTAGGGCTTGACCTCTTCGGCGGACATGCCCTCACGCCAGCCGAAGTTGAGGATCTGGCCGCTCGACATCGCCCGCAGCCGGTCGACATATTCGGACGGAGGCTGGTCCTGCAGTAGGGCGCGAACCTTTTTCCAGCTTTTCATTGCCTCGGCGGAGTTGGTCTTGCCGATCCAGCGTGCCGCACGCTGCAAATGGGTGACGGCCTCCAGCGGCTGGCCCGCGGCCTCGTAGTGATAGGCGAGCAGCCCGGCAAACTCGTCGAGCTTGCCCCAGTCGAAGCCCTCGATGGCCTTGGCGACGGTCGCATGCAGCGTGGTCAGCCGCGACCGCAACTGCGTTGCATAGGCGACCTCCTGGATCAATGGATGGCGAAACGCCAGCAGTCCCTTGTCGTAGGGCGGCAGGTCGTACAGCAGCTCGGCCTGGCGGAGCTGCGCGATGGCGTTCTGCAAATCGTCGTTCGGCAGCGCCGCGACCGGACGCAGCACCGACATCGCGACCAGCCGGCCGATCACCGCCGCCGTCTCGAGCACCTGCTTGGCGATATCCTCCAGGTGATCGATGCGGGCGGCCACGACGGCCTGCACCGTTGCGGGCAACGGCACCGCATCGACGCCATGCTTGAGCCGGTAGTTGCCGCGTTCGCCCTCGACATTGCCGCGCTCCACGACGGTGTTGGCAAGCTCCTCGATGAAGAACGGATTGCCCTGCGCGCGTTCAATGACATTGCTGCTCAGCGAGGCCAGCGAGGGATGCCTGCCGAAATGCTCGCGCAGCAGCTCGTTCGAATCGGACCACGGCAGCGGCGGGATGGCGATCTGACGGTAGTGAGACCGCTGCATGAAAGGTGCCGTGAAGCCCGGCCTGAAATTGACCACCAGGAACGTCGCGGTGCCGACGATGGCATCGACCAGCGTCTCGACGAACTCTTCGCTCGCGGCATCGATCCAGTGCAGGTCCTCGATCATGACGACCGCCGGCGTGTCCCCGGGGCGCGCATGCACCAGCGTTCGAACGAGATCGAGCAGCTGCAGCCGCAGCGCGCGCGGATCGAGCTTCGGGGCCGGATGCTCCGGATCGGCAAGCCCGAGAAATTCGAGCAGCACCAGCAGCTCCTGCTCCGACGCGGCCATCTCGGCAAAGCGGTCGATGACGCGACGCCGGGATGTCTCGATCGGCTCCTTGACACGGATGCCGAAGATGTCGCGCAGCAGCTCGAGCACGGGCTGGAACGGTGTTGCGCGGCCATGCGCCAGCACGCGCGCCTCGTAGACGCGAATGCCCTTGCGGCGGCAATTTTCGGCGAACTCGAAGCAAAGCCGGCTCTTGCCGATGCCGGCATCGCCGACCATGCCGACGACCCGGCCGTCGCCGGCAACCGCACGCGACAGCTCATGCTCCAGCGCCGCCATCTGCTCGGTCCGGTTGACCATCGAGGTCAGGCGGCGGCCGCTGCGGAAAACGTCGCTGGCGGGCGCGCTGAGCAGCCCGGTCAGCTTGAAGACCTCCACCGGCATCGAGATGCCGCGAATGGTCTGCATGCCGAGCGGCACGACCTCGACGAATTGCCTGGCGCCGAGATAGGTGTCCCGCGTGATGAGGATCGTCCCCTCATCGGCCATCTGCTCCATCCGGTTGGCGATATGGACGTTGGCGCCGGCGGCGTCGTAGGTCTGGTAGATTGTGTTTTCCACCGTCTGAACGACGACTTCGCCGGTGTGCAGCCCGACCCGGATCTGCATGCCGGGATCGGCCAGCCTGGCCACCGAATCCTGCATGGCGAGCGCGGCGAGACAGCCGCGGACCGCATGGTCTTCATGCGGGCGCGGCGGCGCGCCGAACAGCGCCATGACGCCGTCGCCCTGGATCTTGTTGACGATGCCGTCGTAGCGGTGGACGGCCTCCTTCATCAGGTCGAGCACCGGCTCCAGCCGCCGCATGCCGAGCTCGGGATCGCCGAGGCTGTCGATCAGATTGGTCGAGTTGCGGATATCGGCAAACAGCAGAGTGAGGTTCTTGCGTTCGCCGCCCTTGGTGCTGAGCGAACGAAGCAGCCGCTGCGAGGGCGCATCGGGACGGACGCTGCCCGCGGCGAGCGCGGTGCCGCAGCGGCCGCAGAAGCGGCTGGAGGGCCCGTTCACATGCTGACAGGAGTCACATTTGAGGCCTAACGGCGCACCGCAATCTTCACAATAATCGTTGCCAGCCCGGTTTGCGCGGCCGCATCGCTCGCACTGCATGAACAGCCTTTCAGTAAAGACTGCGAATATATCCGACGCGCGAGATTAGCCCAGCACATTCTGTAATTGTGTTAAATGCCTCACACACCGAGCCGGTCCCGCACCCGGCCGGTCAGCACCGCCGTGGTGACGCCGACCCGCCAGAAGGCGTGCATCGGGATCGGTTTGATACCGGTCACGGGCATGTCGATCTCGGCCTTGGGGCCGCCGATCAGGCGGCGGGCCAGCTCTGCGCCCATCGCGGTCGAGAGCGCGACGCCGCGGCCGTTGCAGCCGAGCGAGATCAGCAAATTCTCCGCGGGCTCATGGACATGCGGGTAGTGATCGGCGGTGATGGCAAGGCGGCTGTTCCAGCCGTGGGTCCAGCGCACGCCTTTGAGCTGCGGCCACAGCCGCTCGGCGTAGCGGATCAGATAGGCGACGTCGGTCGGCTTGCTGATCCAGCGCATCGGGCCGCGGCCGCCCATCAAGAGCCGATTGTGCTGGTCGATGCGGTAATAGACCGTGATGTTGCCGCTTTCATAGAGCACCGGCCGGGTCGGCATGATCGCGCGCGCGATCGCCTCGGACAGCGGCGCGGTCGCCGCGATCGACGAGAACACCGGCACGATGCTGCGGCGGAGCGCCGGCCAGAGATCGTCGGTAAAGCCGTTGGTCGCGAGCAGCACCTTGTCGGCATGCACGACCGCGCGCGGGGTCGCGATCCGCCACCGGCCGCCGTCGCGGCGGAGCGACAGCGCCGGGGTCTCGCCATGGACGGCAACGCCGGCCCCGATCGCGGCGCGCGCAAGACCCCGCGCATAGCTCAGCGGATGCAGGTCGCCGCCGCGCGCATCCAGCATGGCGCAGAGGTAACGGTCGCTGCCGGTCACCGCCCGCATCTCGGCGGCGTCGAGCAGCTTCACCGGCATGCCGCGCCGGATGCATTGCTTTGCCGTGGTCTCGATCGCCGCCGCGCTGGCTTCGTTGTAGGCGGCGCGCAGCGTGCCGTTCTGCCGGGCCTCGCAGGGGATCTGGTAGCGGCGGATCAAATCATGCGTGAAGTTGGTGCTGCCGTAGGAAAGTTCGATCATGCGGCGGCCGAGATCGGCGCCGAAATCCGCTTCGATCTGGTCGGGGTCGTGCTTCAGCCCGGGATTGGTCTGCCCGCCATTATTGCCGGAGGCGCCCCAGCCCGGCTCCTGCGCTTCCAGCACGGTCGCCGGCACGCCCTGCTCGGCGAGGTGCAGCGCGGTCGACAGGCCGGTAAAGCCGCCGCCGATGATCGCGACCGGCACGCTCTTGTCCGATGTCAGCTGAGGCGTCGGCGTCGCCTCCACCGCGGTGTCGGCATAGAGGCTCGGTGGCAGCGGCAGGCGGGTGAGTGTGGTCATGGGAGGAACTCGTATTTCACCTCTCCCCGTCGGGGAGAGGTCGGCGCGCAGCGCCGGGTGAGGGGTTCAGGTCCCACGAGAGAGCGCAACCCCTCACCCGGATTGCATCTAACGATGCAATCCGACCTCTCCCACAAGGGGAGAGGTGGACCGTCGATGCTGAAACGGCCTGACCAAGCGGCATCATGAACCGATCACAGCGGATGCAGCACGCGGCGCAGGAAATCCTGGGTGCGCGGGTGCTGGGGTTGGTTGAGGACGGATTTGGCGGCGCCCTGCTCGACGATGACGCCGCCGTCGATAAACAGCACGCGGTCGGCGACGTCGCGGGCAAAGCCCATTTCATGGGTGACGACAACCATGGTCATGCCGTCGTCGGCGAGCTTGCGCATCACCGACAGCACCTCGCCGACCAGTTCGGGATCGAGCGCGGAGGTCGGCTCGTCGAACAGGATCGCCTTCGGCTGCATCGCCAGCGCCCGCGCGATCGCGACGCGCTGCTGCTGGCCGCCGGAGAGTTTTGGCGGATGCACCTCGGCCTTGTCGGCGAGCCCGACCTGCGCGAGCAGCGCGCGGCCGCGGGCGACCGCCTGCTCGCGCGGCTCCCTCTTCACATAAAGCGGCCCCTCGATGACGTTCTCGAGCGCGGTGCGGTGCGGGAACAGGTTGAAGCGCTGGAACACCATCGAGACCTGGGTGCGGATCGCCACGATCGAGCGGTCATTGCTATCGACGCGCGCGCCCTCGACGCTGATCTCGCCGCGATCGTAGCTCTCGAGCCCGTTGATGCAGCGCAGGATGGTCGACTTGCCGGAGCCGGACGGGCCGATGATGCAGACCACCTCGCTCTTTGCGACGGAGGCGGTGATGCCCTTCAGCACCTCGACCTTGCCAAAACTCTTGTGGACGTCGCGGAGCTCGATCATTTGCGGTTCGCCTTGTTCTCGAAGTGCCGAACCAGCAGGATGAGCGGAATGCTCATGGTGAGATACATCAGCGCCACCAGCGTGAACACGCTGGTGTTCTTGAAGGTCGAGGAGGCGATCAGCTTGCCCTGCAGCGCCAGCTCGGCGACCGTGATGGTGGACGCCTGCGAGGAATCCTTCAGCATCATGATCATGATGTTGCCGTAGGGCGGCAGGATGATCCGAACCGCCTGCGGCAGCACCACGCGGCGCATGGTGAGCCACCAGCCCATCCCGATGGTCTGCGCCGCCTCGATCTGCCCCTTGTCGATCGCCTCGATGCCGGCACGGAAATTTTCCGCCTGATAGGCCGAATAGGCGATGCCGAGCCCGATGATCGCGGCCTGCAGCGCCGATAGCGCGATGCCGAAATCGGGCATCACGAAATAGATGTAGAACAGCAGCACGATGATCGGGATGCCGCGGATCACGTTGATCAGCGAGGCGCTGAGGCCGACCAGGAAGCCGATCCCGGACACCCGCATCAAGGCCCACACCAGCCCGAGCACTGTCGAAAGGACCAGCGAGCCGACGGTGACGACGATGGTCAGCCAGACACCCTGCAGCAGGATCGGCACGAACTCGACGGCGTCATGGAAGAATTTTTGCATCGGCTCAAACGTATCCAGTCCCGACACACGCTCGAATATTGTTCCCGTCACCCTGAGGAGTGTAGCGCGTCTCGAAGGGTCGACGGCCACCAGCCGGGCCGTGCATCCTTCGAGACGCGGCGAAGACGCCGCTCCTCAGGATGACGGATCACCCCGGGGCGCACGCTCAGGAAGCGCCGCCCTTCTGGCCCCATTTCTCCAGGATCTTCGCGATCGTGCCGTTGGCCCTCAGCTTCCCGAGCGAGGAGTTGATCTTTGCGAGCAGCTCGGTGTCGCTCTTGCGGACGCCGATCGCGACCGTGCCGACGGTGACCGGCTTGTAGCCGTCGACCAGCCGAACGTCGGCGAAATTGCCCTGCTGCAGATTGTAGGCGAGGATCGGATAGTCGGCGAAGCCGGCCTTGAGGCGGCCCGCATTCACGTCGCGCAGGATGTCGGGAATGGTATCGTAGACCTTGACCTCGCTGAACAGCCCGGTCTTCTTCAGCGCGTCGACAAAGGCAGTACCGACCTGGGCGCCGACCACGGTGCCCTTCAGATCCTCCTGCGAGGCATAGGCCTTGGTGTCGGCCTTCGGCACCACCAAACCTTCACCATACGTGTAGACCGGCTCGGAGAAGTCGATCACCTCCTTGCGCGCGGCGGTGGCGAACATCGCGGCGGCAATGATGTCGATCTTGTTCGCGGTGAGCGAAGGGATCAGCGCCGAGAACTGCATCGGCTCGATCTGCACGGTAAAGCCGGCGTCCTTGCCGATCTCGGTGGCGAGATCGACCATGATGCCCTGGATCGAATTGGTCTTGGTGTCGAGGAAGGTGAAGGGAATGCCGGTCGGGGTCGAGCCGACCTTGAGCACCTGCTGCGCCCCTGACGGCGCGCTCAAGGCAAGGGCAAGCGCCGCCACCGCGGCCTGGACGAGACGCTGAAACGACATCGCAACACCTCCCGAAGCTGGCCCTGGCGCCGCATCGTCCGCGCGTTTCGCGCTTTTGGTTGCGGGCGACGCCGTTCCGGCCTATTTTCACCAATATGAAATTGTGGTCACGAAACCGCGGTCAATGCAAGCGGTTTTCATGCACATGAAGGAAGCGGATTGACGTGAGCGGCGGCAAGAGAATGCGTAAAGGCGCGGCAGCGAAGCCCGCAACGGCACGCCGCGCCGCCAGAAAGCCGGCCAGCAAGCCGGCCGAGCCCGCGATGGATCTCGCGGTCGGACGCCGCATCCGCGACCTGCGCCGCAGCAAGGAGATGTCGCTGGAGGTGGTTGCCGCGCGTACCGACTTGTCGATCGGCTTCATCAGCCAGATCGAGCGCGGCCTGTCGTCGCCCTCGCTGCGCGTGCTGGCGACACTGGCCGACGTGCTCGGCGTCGGCATCGCCGCGCTGTTCGGCGCGACGCCGAAGGATGACGGCGCCAGCGGCGTCGTGACCCGCGAGGTGCAGCGCGCCGAGCTGAAGCTGTGGCGCACCGGGATCTCAAAGCAGTTGCTAAGCCCCGCCGGCAGCGAGAGCCGGCTCAATCTGTTCCTGGTGCATCTCGAGCCCGGCGGCAACACCGGCGACGAGTTCTATACGCATGACGGCGAAGAGGCCGGCCTCGTGCTCCAGGGCGAGATGACGCTGACGGTGGACACCGAGACCTGGACGCTGAAGCAGGGTGACAGTTTCCGCTTCGCCAGCCGCCGCCCGCACCGCTTTTCCAACCCGGCGCGCGACGCGAAAGCCGTGGTGCTGTGGGTGAACTGCGTGACGGCGGCGGGGTGAGGCCCCACTCTCTCCACTCGTCGTCCCGGCGAAAGCCGGGACCCATAGCCACCAATCTTGATTGTCGAAGGGGAAGCGGCCCCAGCGTCGCGCAACAACTCGCATTCGTGGTTATGGGTCCCGGCTTTCGCCGGGACGACGATGATGGTTACACCGCGATCGTATCGAGCCGCATCACCTCAACCCATCACCACTTCCTCGATCTTGATCGGGAAATTCCGCACGCGGATGCCGGTGGCGTGGAAGACGGCGTTGGCGACGGCGCCTGCGCTGCCGGTGATGCCGATCTCGCCGACGCCCTTGATGCCGAGCGGGTTCACATGGGGATCGTGCTCGTCGACCGTGATCACCTCCATCGGCGGCACGTCGGCATTCACGGGCACATGATACTCGGCAAGGTTCGCATTCAGGATGCGGCCGGACCGCTTGTCCATCACCGCCTCCTCGTGCAGTGCGAAGGAAAGGCCCCAGATCATGCCGCCGCGGAGCTGGCTCTGCACCATCAACGGATTGATGATGCGCCCTGCGGCGAACGCGCCGACCAGCCGCGTGGCGCGGATCTGGCCGAGCTCCGGATCGACCTTCACCTCGGCAAAGACAGCGCCATGCGCGTGCATCGCATATTGCGATTGCGCCGCCGGATCAGCCGCACCCGTGCCGGAGGCCTCGACCTCGGCAACGCCGGCGCGCGCCAGGATCTCGGCGTAGCTTTCGCTGCGCGCGTCATCGTCGCGGCGATGGAGCCGCCCGGCCCGCGCCACCACGCCGGCATTGCCGGCGCCGAACAGCGGCGAGCGCTCATCGGAGGTCGCAAGCTCGGCGAGCTTTGCGATCACCGCCGCACCGGCATTGTGGATCGCGGCACCGACCGTTGCAGTGTGCGCGGAGCCGCCGGCGATGCCGGCATCCGGCAGGTCCGACGTACCCGACAGGAACGAGATCTGCTCGAGGTCGAGCGCGAGCGCGTCGGCCGAGATTTGCGTGAGCGCAGTCCGGGCGCCCTGCCCCATGTCGTGCGCGCCGCTCTCCATCACGCCGCGTCCGTCGGCGCGGATCACGGCGCGGGCATTGCCCTGGAACATCAGCGCCGGGAAGGTCGCGGTGCCCATGCCCCAGCCGACCAGAAAGCCGTTCTCGTCGCGCATCTGCCGCGGCTGTAGCGGACGCCCCGCCCAGCCGAAACGTTCGGCGGCCTTGGCGTAGCACTGCCGCAGCGCCTTGGAGGAAAACGGCTTGCCGGTGGTCGGCTCGACCTCGGCGTAGTTCTTCAGCCGGAATTCCAAGGGATCGATGCCGCAGGCGAACGCCGCCTCGTCGATCGCGCTTTCCAGCGCGATTGATCCGGTGGCCTCGCCCGGCGCGCGCATGAACAGCGGCGTGCCGGTGTCGACGCGCACCGCCTCATGCACGGTGCGGATTGCCGGACTCGCATAGAGCGTGTGCGAGGCGTCAGCCGCCGGCTCGTAGAAATCGTCGAAGCTCGACGTCGTGACGCGCGCCTCGTGATCGAGCGCGGTCAGCAGGCCGTCGTCACCGGTGCCAATCCGGATGCGCTGGCGGGTCTGCGGACGGTGGCCGACCGGGCCATACATCTGGCTCCGCCGCAGCACCAGCTTGACCGGACGTCCGACCAGCTTCGCCGCCATGACGCCGAGCACCTGCGGCCCGGAGACCAGGCCCTTGGAGCCGAAGCCGCCGCCGAGGAACGGGCTGTTGATGTGGATATTGCCGGGCGGGATGCCGAACAGGCCGCCGATCCGCATCTGCGCCATCGCCATGCCCTGGCTCGGCGTGTCGATGAACAAACGGTCGCCGTCCCACACCGCGACGATCGCGTGCGGCTCCATCGCGTTGTGATACTGCGCCGGCGTCTCGTAGGTTGCGTCGATCCGCTTCGATGCCGCGGCAAGGCCCGCATCGATATCGCCGTGCCGAACCTCGGCGGGATTACCGATGCCGACCACCGGCGGCGCATAGGCCTCGCCGGCGTCGAGACCGACACGCGCGATCTCGACCTGATAGCGCGGCGACAGCAGCGCCGCGCCTTCCGTGGCGGCCTCCAGCGTCTCGGCGATCACGACCGCGATCGCCTGGTTGGCGTAGCGCACCTCGTCGCTCTGCAGGAGCTCCATGCGGAACGCGAACGGATTGCCTTTGGCGTCGGGGTCTTCGGCGAGCTCCGGCTTGTGCGCCGGCGTCATCACGTCGATCACGCCGGGGTGGCGCTTGGCGGCAGCGACGTCGAGCGCGGTGACGCGGCCGCGCGCGATGCAGCTGGTCGCGATCACGGCATAGACCATACCGGGCGGATGATTGTCCGCGGCATAACGGGCCTTGCCGGTCACTTTCAGCGTGCCGTCGGTGCGGGTCAGCGGCTGGCCGATATTCGAGCCGTGCCTGACATGGGCGGGGTCGCGGGTCAGATTGAGTTCAGCCGTCATGCGTTACGCTCCTGCAACGGATGAGAAGGGAGAGCCCGGCAGCGCGGGAATGCGATCCGGCGTGCCCGCGGCAGCAAGGGTGAGCGCGCGCACGACGATGCGCTGCGCGAGCTCGATCTTGAAGGCGTTGTCGCCGGACGGTTTTGCGCCCGCGAGCGCCGCGCGCGCCGCCTCGCGATAGCTAGCCGCATCCGGCGCGGCGCCCGCGAGCACCTGTTCGGCCTCGCGCGCCCGCCACGGCTTGGCCGCGACGCCGCCGAGCGCAAGCCGCGCCTCGCGGATTTTTCCATCCTCGATGCGCAAGCCGGCCGCAGCCGAGACCACGGCGAACGCATAGGACGTGCGCTCGCGCACCTTGATGTAGCGGGCATGCCCGGAGAAGCCTTGCGCTTCGGCCGGCAGCCGCAGCGCGACGATCAGGTCGCCGCGCTCCAGCGCGGTCTCGCGCTCCGGCGTCTCGCCCGGCAGACGGTGCAGCGCCTCGAGCGGCAGCTCGCGCCGGCCGGTCTTGCCCTCGATCTCGACGACGGCGTCGAACGCGACCAGCGGCACGCAGAAATCCGACGGATGGGTCGCGATGCAGCCCTCGCTCCAGCCAAGCACCGCGTGCAGGCGGTTCTCGCCCTTCAGCGCGTCGCAGCCGGCGCCCGGCCAGCGCCGGTTGCAGGCGCTGCCGGCGTCGTAGAAATAGGCGCAGCGCGTCCGCTGCATCAGATTGCCGCCGACGGTCGCAGCATTGCGCAGCTGGGCGGACGCGCCCGACAGCAATGCCTCGGCGACCGCCGGATAGTTGCGCGCGAACTCCGCGTCATGCGCGAGATCGGCATTGCGCACCAGCGCGCCGATCCGCAAGCCGCCGTCGGCCAGATGCTCGATGCGGTCGAGCCCGGGCAGACGCGTGACGTCGACGAGAAGGCTCGGCCGGCTGACGCCGCCCTTCATCAGGTCGAGCAGATTGGTGCCGGAGGCGAGATAGCTCGCGCCCTTTTCGGATGCCGCCGCGATCGCGTCCGCGACGCTGGCCGGCCTGATATAATCGAAGTTCATCATGCGGAGCGCCTCTGCTTGGTCGCGTTGATGTCGGCCTGCGCCTCGAGCACGGCCTCGGTGATTCCTTGATAGGCCCCGCAGCGGCACAGATTGCCGCTCATGCATTCGCGCACGCGCTCCGGATCGTCGCCGGCCTGGCCTTCCTGGATCAGGCCGATGCCGCTCATGATCTGGCCCGGCGTGCAGAAGCCGCACTGGAAGCCGTCACGGGCGATGAAGGCGGCCTGCACCGGATGCAGCTGGTCGCCGCGCGCGATGCCTTCGATGGTTGTGATCTCGGCGCCGTCATGGCTGACGGCAAGCGCGAGGCAGGAATTGATGCGGCGGCCGTCGACCAGGACGGTGCACGCGCCGCACTGGCCGCGGTCGCATCCCTTCTTGGTGCCGGTGAGATCGAGGCGCTCGCGCAACAGGTCGAGCAGGGTCACGCGGGGGTCGTCGAGGACAATTTCCCGGCGGACACCGTTGATGGTGAGACTGAGTGGGAGATTCATGCAGGGCTCCGATCCGTGTATGGTCGGGTTGAATCGAGGCAACGGAAGCCCGTGGCCGCCGATGCAGGATCGGCGCGCCTTGTCAGGTCCGGTGCTGGTCGCCATATACGGAGGCATCCTCCGTTTACAAGGGAGGGTGAAAAGAAAAAGCCGATGAAAAACTAATGGCCGGTCGATCACCAGAAATTGCACGCAAGCCCCGCGCCGACGCCGTGCGCAATCGCGAGCGCGTGCTGGAAGCGGCCAAGGCCGTGTTCTCGGCCGGCGGCAGCGAGGCGAGCCTCGAGGCGGTGGCGCGCCATGCCGGCGTCGGCATCGGCACGCTCTATCGCCACTTTCCGACCCGCGAGGCGCTGTATGAGGCGGTCTATCGCCGCGAGGTCGAGCAGCTCGGCGACCTTGCCGAGCAACTGGAGAATGCGCCCGAGCCGGTCGAGGCACTGCGGCGCTGGCTGCGCGCCAATGTGGAATTCGTCGCCACCAAGAAGGGCATGGTCGCGGCACTGGCGCTGGTCGCGCACGGCTCGACCGAGTTGCATGCCTATTCGTTCGACCGCCTGACCAAGGCGATCGGCACCCTGCTCGCGCGCGCGGTCGCGGCCGGCGCGATCCGCGGCGACATCAGCGCCGAGGACGTGCTGCGCGCGCTGATCGGCATGTGCTACATGCACGACCAGCCCGGCTGGCAGACCACCGCGCTCCGGCTGTTGGACGTATTCGTGGACGGCTTGCGGGTGCAGCCGATCGGTACAACGGCAAAGCCTGCGAAGAAAGCCAACCCAAAGCCGTCGCGCTGACCTTACCCATCGTAGCCCGCATGAGCGCAGCGACATGCGGGACCGACTGCCCCGGATATCGCGGAGCCTGTCATCGGCGGGCCATCGCGCGACCCGTTGGCTCAACGGGCTATGCTTGTTCAGGCCGCCATGTTGAAGAGAATGCCGAGCGGCAGCCGGGGTCCTGCCGGATTGACATGAAACACCGCATCGATGGTGCGCGCGGCGAGGGATGACGGCTTCATCCAGTCAAGATGACCGGCGAGCCAGGATCGCGGCTCCGCAGCCAGCACGATCGCCGATCCCCAGCTATCCAGCGGATTGTCGCGGGCCAGCGCCTGCTCGCGGCCGGGAATGGTTGTGCCGGCGGCGCCCATCAGATGATGCAGCACCGCCTTGGCAAGCAGGTCATCGAAACGTCCGTCATCGACCCGTTCGCTTCCGACCGCATCGATCGCGAACAGCGCGTCGGCTTCGGCGCGACTGACCGAATGTCCGGCGCGACCGGCGGCACAGAGGATGCGCGCACATAGCGCGGCGTCGGCGGCGTCGATCGTTCGCGAGAAATGCGCCCGGCCGGCCATCGTGGGTCCCTCGCCCGCAATGATGTCGCAACACACCAGCGAGAGCGCCGCGGCGCTGCGCGCCGCAACGTCGGACGTTGACCTCGCGATTTCAGCAACAATATCCTCTGCGCCGCGAGGCGCGTGTGGGGACAGCTCAAACTCATGGGCACGCATCGATCGCTCTGCTGTTGATTGCCGCCCGCCCCACGATGGCGGCGGCAGCCGCTCAAGGACGTCCGGTCCGTGGCAGCAGCCACCGCATGATGATCGCGTGCGGCGTTCGCCGGCTGCGCGGCAGGTCGTGCCGCTGCAGCGCCGCCCTTGCAAAGGCGGCCGCCTGCTCGCTGGATTGCCGTTTTTCGCGCGCCAGCAACATCCATTCGCGGATCACGGCGCGTCGCACCTTGGACATGGCGGTTTCCCTTCGCGATAAGCCGCGTTCAGCGCGTCACGCCGCCAGCTGCAGCGGATGGGCTTGCGACCGCCGCGCCGACAGCGCGCAGCCGCATTGATGCACGATGCCCTGCTCGACGACGAAGCCGCGCCGCTCCAGCGACGCCCGCAGGCTTTGGTTGGCCAAGGCCTTCTGTGCATCGACCCAGACCACCAGCACCGCGCGGGCGCTGAGGACATTCGTCAACCAGTCCAACGCCGGCTCGAGTGCGAGAAGCGTGCGCCGCCGCCAATCGACCAGCGCAACGTCGTACTGACCGGCCGGGCGGCCGCAATTGCCCGACGCCGCCGCGCGCGCATAGCCGCGCCGCTGCAGTTCGAACATCAATTCCATGCTCCTCGTACCGGCCACGACGATGCGCTGTTGCGTCGTGCAGCCGGCAAGCGCGATCATCGGCTCGATGATCCGGTCGCCGGTAGCAATCTGAAGCGAAGACATGACATCACCTGTTCCCGTTCGCTCGCGCGCGTCCGGCCGAGCCTCGGCCCGGCGTCCGCGGGAGCGCTTGCATTGGGATCAATATCTTCAGGACGGGATATGAATTCGAGAGCGCCGCAGGCTCCGCGGCATATGAGCCGCATAAGCCCGCGGCCGGATGCGATGGCGGCGCGGTAAGCGGCAACGCGTGAGCTGAACTCGGAGGCCGCACGAGTGTGCTAAAGTGCACAGACGATCAGATTGCCATTCGGTTAGATCGTCGCATTGCCAAGCCTGGTACATACATATCTGTCATATCTGTTCATATTCGCGATTCAGCCCGGCCATCGTGCCGGGCTTTTTCGTTGGCCCATCGCGCTTGTAACGAAAAACCCCGCGCTGAGGCGGGGCTTTCGCGATCATCGCGGATTGGTCCGCGTTCCGCTGTTGTTGCCGGGCAGGTTCGACGTCCCGGTCCCTGTCGCGGAATTGTTGTTGGGGTCAGTCGAGTAATTCGGCGTCGAGGCGCCCGGGTTGTTCATGTTGCCGGTCGTGCCGGGCGGATTGCTCATTCCCGAGCCCTGGCCCATGCCGGTGGTGCCTCCGGTACCGGTTCCCGTACCCGAGCTGCCCGTCCCCGCACTCGCACCGCCCGCCGATCCGCCGCCAGCGCCGCCTCCCCCACCGCCGCCACCCTGCGCGAAGGCGAGCGATGTGGACAGCATCATTGCCGCAGCGAGACCGATCGTTGCCAGTTTCTTCATGTGAAATCCCTTCCTGATCCAGACCGGAGCAACGTGTTCCGCAAGGCGGGCGTTCCTAAGCCATCGCCGCAGGATGGAGCGGCGTTCCGCGCGGCGCGAGGAACTTGAACTGGCCGGCCTTGTTAGGCCGGAGAACGAACGTTCGGGAGGTGCTCCCCGCATGAAGACACTTCAAATGCAGCACGAGATCACGGCCGAACTGGAAAGACGGTCCGGTGTCACAGGCCTGACGCTGATCCGGCTCAAGGGCTATACGCCAAGCTGGGATCTCGGCGGCACGCGCGAGACCGCGCTGGATGAGGCAAAGGAAAGAGAGCTTCGCGCCACCGTGACGGCGATGCAGGACGAGTTCGACATCGCCTAGGACCGTTGCACGAGCAAGTTGCACCGAGCAGCCCGAAGCCGTGCGTGAATGATCATGACGCACCTGGTGGCGTCGAGCCAACCGGGCGCGCAATAATATGTCGTCCCACGATATATTCTATGCCAGGGACATGTTTGACGCTTCTCAAGCGGCGATAATGACACGCGAATCCCGGCCATTGAACGAACGTCGAATGCGCGATCCGACGTTTCCATTCGCGCGCCGTGCTCCGGAATGATTATGCTGGCAAAAAACAGGTAGACGCGGAGGCAAACTCCGCGATCTGCCGATTGGCCATGGCGAGGAAAACGCGCGTTCGCGCTCGAGCTTTCGAGGACGACTCCCGACTTTCGGGACAAGATGCGCCTGCCGTTCATTTGGATCGCAGAAATGAACGAGAGCATTTCATCTCGGTTTATCCGCTACCCGATCGGCACCTCGCTGCTGATGGCCGGCATTCTGTTCGTCGGCATGGTCGCCTACCCACTGCTGCCGGTTGCGCCGCTGCCGCAAGTCGACTTTCCGACCATCCAGATCTCCGCAAGTCTGCCCGGCGCCAGCCCCGAAACCATGGCTTCCTCGGTTGCGCAGCCGCTGGAGCGGCAATTCGCGCAGATTCCGGGCATTGCCCAGATGACCTCGACGAGTTCGCTCGGGTCGACCGCAGTCACCATTCAGTTTGATCTGAACCGCAGCATCGACGGCGCCGCCAACGACATTCAGGCGGCGATCAATGCCGCAGGCGGTCAGTTGCCCAAGAACCTGCCGACGCCGCCGACCTATCGCAAGGTCAACCCGGCGGACTCGCCGATCCTGCTGCTCTCGGCGACCTCGGACACCCTGCCGCTCATCACCGTGAGCGATGCGGTCGACGCCCAGCTCGGGCAGCAGATCAGTCAGATTTCGGGCGTCGCCCAGGTGTTCATCGGCGGGCAGCAGAAGCCTTCGATTCGCGTGCAGATCGATCCCGCCAAGCTGGTCGCCAAGGGGCTCTCGCTGGAAGATATCCGCAGCCAGATCGCGATCACGACGGTTGACAGCCCGAAGGGCAACATCGACGGCACGAGCCGTGCCTACACGATCTACGCCAACGATCAGCTGCTGGATGCCAAGGACTGGAATGACGTGATCATCGCCTATCGCAACGGCGGCCCGTTGCGGATTCGCGACATCGGCCAGGCCGTCGCCGGGCCGGAGGACATGAAGCGCGTCGCCTGGGCGGACGGCAAGCGCGGCGTGTTCCTCGTCATCTTCAAGCAACCCGGCGCCAACGTCATCGGAACGGTCGACAGGATCAAGGAGCAGCTTCCGAGGCTCGTTGCCGCGATTCCGCCCGCCATCAAGATCAAGATCATCAGCGACCGGACATTGACCATCCGCGCCGCGGTCGAGGACGTGCAGATCACGCTGCTTATCACCATCGTTCTGGTCGTCATGGTGATCTTCCTGTTCCTGCGCAGCTTCTGGGCCACGGTGATTCCCGCCGTGACCGTGCCGCTCGCGCTGCTCGGCGCCTGCGCGCTGATGTGGGTGTTCGGCTACACGCTCGACAACCTTTCGCTGATGGCACTGACGATCGCCGTCGGCTTCGTGGTCGACGACGCCATCGTGATGCTGGAAAACATCACGCGGTACGTCGAGCAGGGCGCGCGGCCGCTCGCGGCGGCACTGCAGGGCGCCGGTGAGATCGGGTTTACGATCCTATCCATCAGTATCTCGTTAGTCGCGGTGCTGATCCCGCTGCTGCTGATGGGTGGCGTGATCGGCCGGCTGTTCCGCGAATTTGCGGTGACCCTTGCGATGGCGATCTTCGTCTCCCTGGTGGTGTCGCTGACGCTGACGCCGATGATGGCATCGCGCTTCCTGCGCGCGCGTGGCGAGACGAAGCACGGCCGGCTCTACCAATGGAGCGAGGCGGCATTCGACAGGATGCTGCATGCCTATGAGCGAGGGCTTGATCGCGCGCTGAGCTGGAGCCGGACCACGCTCTGCATCTTCTTCGCGACGGTCGCACTGTCGGTCTATCTGTTCGTGATCATTCCGAAGGGATTCTTCCCGCAACAGGACAACGGCTTCCTGAACGCCGTGTCGGAGATGGCCCAAGATATCTCTTTCGCCGACATGGAGCGGCATCAGGAAGAACTCAGCAGGATCGTTCGGGCCGATCCCGCGGTGGAGAGCATGGCCGAGTTCATCGGCGGTGGCGGCACCGCGCTGAATTCGGGTCGCATGTACATCACGCTGAAGCCGCGCGAGGAGCGTGACGCGAGCGCGCAGCAGATCATCGCGCGGCTGCGGCCGAAGCTCGAGGCGGTCGAGGGAGCACGTCTCTACATGCAGGCGTCCCAGGACGTCCGGCTGGGCGGCCGCGCCACGCGGACGCAGTTCGAATACACGCTGCAGGATGCAAAGCTCGACGAGCTGAACGAATGGGCGCCGAAGATTTTGGCCAGGATGAAGACGCTGCCGGAACTGCGCGACGTCGCCACTGACCAGCAGACCGAGGGAACGACGCTGACGCTGACCATCGATCGCGACACCGCGTCGCGCTTCGGCATCCAGCCGCAACTGATCGACGACACGCTGTACGACGCGTTCGGCCAGCGCCAGGTGACCCAATACTTCACCCAGCTCAACAGCTATCACGTCATCCTGGAGATCCTCCCCGAATTGCAGGGCAAGCTCGACACGCTCAACAAGATCTACATCAAGTCGCCGACCACGGGGGACGAGGTGCCGCTCTCCGTGTTCTGCAAGTGGACCACAATTCCGGTGCGCCCGCTCGCGATCGCGCACCAGGGGCAGTTTCCTGCGACCACGATCAGCTTCAACCTCGCGCAAGGGGTGGCGCTCGGCCAGGCCACCGATGCGATCCAGAACGCCGTCGCCGATCTCGGTGCTCCAGCCACGCTCAGCTCGAGTTTCCAGGGCACCGCGCAGGCCTTCCAGCAATCACTGAGCTCGGTGCCGCTGCTGATCCTGGCCGCCCTGGTCGTTGTCTACCTGATCCTCGGCGTGCTCTATGAAAGCTACATCCATCCGCTCACGATCCTGTCCACGCTGCCATCGGCGGGGGTCGGCGCGCTGGCGATCTTGATGGCATTCGGGTTCGATTTCAGCCTGATCGCGCTGATCGGCATCATCCTCTTGATCGGGATCGTGAAGAAGAACGGCATCATGATGGTCGACTTCGCGATCGCCGCCGAACGCGAGGAGCATCTGTCGCCGCGTGAGTCGATCCGTAAAGCGGCCCTGCTGCGCTTCCGCCCGATCATGATGACGACGATGGCGGCGCTGCTCGGCGGCGTCCCGCTGATGCTGGGCACCGGAGCCGGATCGGAAATCCGTCAGCCGCTCGGCTATGCGATGGTCGGCGGCCTGATCGTGAGCCAGGCGCTCACGTTGTTCACGACGCCGGTCGTGTATCTCTATCTCGACCGGTTCTCGAATGCGCTGTCGAACTGGACGGCAACGAAGCGAGACGACGATGTCGAACCGCCCGTGAAGAACGCCGCCGAATAGCCCCGGAGCGGACTCGAACCCGCGATCGCAACCGCCCTGGCGAGGCGATCAGGCCGAGCGGTAGATATCCGGCCGGACGATCTCCATGAAGCGCGACGGGTTACCGAGCGCCTCGAACCCGAATTGACGATACAGTCCATGGGCGTCCGAGGTCGCGAGCAGGAAGCGCCTCAGGCCCTGGAGGTCGTGATGCTCGACAACGCAACGCATCAGCCATTTGGACAGCCCCCTGCCGCGATGCGCCTCGAGGATGAACACGTCGGCAAGCAATGCGAAGGTCGACCTGTCGGTGACGATCCGCGCGAAGCCAACCTGTGCGGCGCCATGATAGACGCCAAAGCAGATCGAGTTCTCGATCGCCCGCTGCACGGTCGATCTCGGAATGCCCCGCGCCCAATAGCTGCCCTCCGCCAGAAACGTGTGAATGACCTCGACGTCCAGGCGGTGCGGATCGGCTGATATCTCGTAGTCGGTGGGCATCCGCTGCATCGGCATTGGCGCGTTCCTTCGATCAAGTCGCTAGAGCATTCTCGGTTCTGATTGAATCAGAACCGAAGCCGCGTAGCCCGCATGAGCGAAAGCGACATGCGGGACAAAGACCCGGATATCGCTTGCGCTCATCCGGGCTACGAAACTTCGCTCGAAAGCGCTCTAGCCGAACCGGTGGTCGTAGCGCTTGATCGACAGCTCCTTGGTGTCGATCTCGGGCTTCTTCCCCGAAAGCATGTCCGCCAGCACCCGCCCGGAGCCGCAGGCCATCGTCCAGCCCAGCGTGCCGTGGCCGGTGTTGAGGTGGAGATTGGCAAAGCGCGTGGCGCCAATCACCGGCGGGCCGTCCGGCGTCATCGGGCGCAGCCCGCACCAGAAGGTGGCCTTGGGCAGGTCGCCGCCGCGCGGAAACAGATCGGTCAGCGAATGGTCCAGCGTCGCGCGCCGCGCGGCGTAGAGTTTGGTCGAATAGCCCGAGATCTCGGCGGTGCCGCCGACCCGGATGCGATCGCCGAGCCGGGTGATCGCGACCTTGTAGCTCTCGTCCATCACGGTCGATTCAGGCGCGCCGGACGCGTCCTTGATCGGCACGGTGATCGAATAGCCCTTCACCGGATAGACCGGCAGCGAGATGCCGAGCGGCCGCAGCAGGATCGGCGAATAGCTGCCGAGCGCCAGCACATAGGCGTCCGCCGTCATCATCCCGGCGCTGGTCGCGACGCCGGTGATCCGGGTCGTGTCCGCATTCAACCCGTCGATGCCGACATTGAACTTGAAGCGCACGCCGAGCTTCTCGGCTTCCAGCGCCAGGGCCTGCGTGAACATGTGGCAGTCGCCGGTCTCGTCATGCGGCAGCCGCAGGCCGCCGGCGAACTTTTCCTTCACGCCGGCCAGCGCGGGCTCGGCGGCGATGCAGCCCTCGCGGCCCAGCACCTCGAACGGCACGCCGTACTGCTTCAGCACAGCGATATCGTCGCCGGTGTGATCGAGCTGCGCCTGCTCGCGAAACAGCTGCAGCGTGCCGCGCGCACGCTCGTCATAGCGGATGCCGATCTCGCTGCGCAGCGCCTGCAGGCAGTCGCGGCTGTATTCCGCGATCGGGATCATGCGGCTCTTGTTCACCGCGTAGCGCGCCGTGGTGCAGTTGCGCAGCATCTTCAAGAGCCAGAGCCACATCACGGGATCGAGCTTGGGGCGGATCACCAGCGGACCGTGCTTCATCAACAGCCATTTCACCGCCTTGACCGGCACGCCGGGGCCGGCCCAGGGCGATGAGTATCCGGGCGACACTTCGCCGGCATTGGCAAAGGAGGTTTCCAGCGCGGGCTTCGGCTGACGGTCGATCACCGTCACCTCGTGGCCGGCGCGCGCAAGGTAATAGGCGGAGGTGACGCCGATCACGCCACTGCCGAGAACAAGGACCTTCACTTTTCCTCACATCCTGCAGCGAAAACGCAATCGCCGCTGCGAAACCACTCTGCTTCGCAACGGCGACAGCAATTTGTAGAGCCAGCTAAGATATAGCTAGCAATTATCAGGCCACGCGCTTGATGGAGTCGCCGAGGATCGAGACGATGTCGTCGATATGCGACTTCTCGACGATCAGGGGCGGCGACAATGCCAGCGAGTCGCCGCTCATGCGGAAGTAGAGGCCGCGGTTGAAGCAATCGACCATGATGTCGTAGCCGCGCGCGCCGACGACACCATCGCGCGGCGCGACTTCGACCGCACCCATCAGGCCCTGGTTGCGGATGTCGACCACGTTCGGCAGGCCCTTCAGCGAATGCAGGGCATCGCGCCAGTAGTCGGCGAGCGAGGCGCCGCGGGTCAGCAGAGCTTCGTCCTTGTAGATGTCGAGCGTCGCAAGACCCGCCGCGCAGGCCACCGGATGCGCCGAATAGGTGTAGCCGTGGAACAGCTCCATGGCGTTGTCAGGGCCAACCATCAGCCCGTCGTGGATCTGGCGGCTGGTGAACACCGCGCCGCACGGCACGGTGCCATTGGTGATGCCCTTCGCGGTCGTCATCATGTCGGGCGTCACGCCGTAGAAGTTGGCGGCGAACGGGGTGCCGAGGCGGCCGAAGCCGGTGATGACCTCGTCGAAGATCAGGAGGATGCCGTGCTTGGTGCAGAGCTCGCGCAGCCGCTGCAGATAGCCCTTCGGCGCCGGCAGCACCGCGGTCGAACCCGGCACCGGTTCGACGATCACCGCCGCGATGGTGTCGGCGCCATGCAGCGCCACCATCCGCTCGACATCGTCGGCGAGCTCGGCGCCGTGCTCCGGCTGGTCCTTGGCGAAGGCGTTGCGGGCGAGATCGTGGGTATGACGGATGTGGTCGACGCCGGGCAGATGGGTGGCGAACTGGCGGCGGTTGGCGACCATGCCGCCGACCGACATGCCGCCGAAGCCGACGCCGTGATAGCCGCGCTCGCGGCCGATCAAACGGGTGCGGCTCGGCTGGCCGGCGGCGCGGTGATAGGCCAGCGCGATCTTCAGCGCGGTATCGACCGATTCAGAGCCCGAATTGGTGAAGAAGACGCGATCCAGCCCCTTCGGGGCGATCTCGGCGAGCCGCTCGGCGAAATCGAACGCCAGCGGGTGGCCCATGTTGAACGAAGGCGCGAAGTCCAGCGTCGACAGCTGCCGTTCGACCGCGGCCGCGATCTGCGGGCGGCCGTGGCCGGCGTTGACGCACCACAGACCGGCGGAGCCGTCGATCACCTGCCGACCGTCGACCGAGGTGTAGTACATGCCCTTGGCGGAGGAGAACAGCCGCGGCGCCTTCTTGAACTGCCGATTGGCCGTGAATGGCATCCAGAACGAGTCGGTCTTGATGGTGTTCGGAATCTGATGAACGGTCACGGCGGCGCTCCATTGCTGACTGATGCTAGTCGGACCACTCTTCCAGGCACTCAACAAGTCCTTTTCTGCCGCACCGCAAGCCATTGATCTTGTTGGGGCGGTCTGCCAAGATTTGTTCGATCCGCAACACCTGCAACAGGGATTTGCCAAAGGAACTGTCATGAGCGTCGACATCGGCGGTCGGCTTCGATTCATCCGCGCGCGGCACAAGCTGTCGCAGCGCGAGCTCGCCAAGCGCTCCGGCGTGACCAATTCGACGATTTCGCTGATCGAATCCAACCAGATGAACCCGTCGGTCGGCGCCCTCAAGCGCATCCTCGACGGGATTCCGATGGGGCTTGCCGAATTCTTCGCGATCGAGCCGGAACGGCCGCGCAAGGCGTTCTATCGCGCCGACGAGCTGACCGAGATCGGCAAGAAGCCGATCTCCTACCTGCAAATCGGCGACAGTCTGTTCGGCCGGGCGTTGCAGATCCTCAAAGAGCGCTACGAGCCCGGCAGCGACACCGGCCGGGTGCCGCTGGTGCATGAGGGCGAGGAAGGCGGCATCGTGGTCTCGGGCCGGCTCGAGGTCACGGTCGACGACGAGCGGCGGGTGCTCAACGCCGGCGACGCCTATTACTTCGAAAGCCGCCGCCCGCACCGCTTCCGCTGCATCGGCACCAAGCCGTGCGAGGTGATCTCGGCCTGCACGCCGCCGACATTTTGAACCCGGCGCGCGCGGCGGGCGACCCAAGCCGCAGGGGCCGCATGGCGCGGCCGCGCGGGTGACGTCGATGCCTTGCTCTCCACGGCTTGCGGCCGCCGTCGCGGCCATCGCGGTCCTTGCGTCCGGCCCGTCCGTTGCGATGGACGACGATCTGCGGGCATCGAGCAGCGCGCCGACCGCGAAGGCGTTGCAGCCGCACCTCGACGAGGCGACGCGGCGCGCGCTGATCGACGACCAGCGCAGCTGGGTGAAGAGCCAGGCGCAGCAATATCCTGAATTCCTGCACCCGGCCTGGAACAAGCAGAGCTCCCAGGTTCACTTCACCGTCGATGCCCGCGACCACGTCGACGGATTACAGCGCGAACGCCTGGCGCTGCTCGACGGCTTTGACGACAAGCGCGACGGGCTTGCCGGCATCTGGCTCGCCCATAACGCCATCATCAAGATCACCACCGAGAGCAACGGCGCCGTGAAGGCGACCGGATGGAAGTGGGACCAGGGCGACTGGAAGGCCGGCTGCGACTACGAGATGACGGGCAAGATCGTCGGCGGCACGTTCCGCTCCGACGAGCAGCGCAAGAACCCGGACACGCTCGAGCGCGATCACGCCATGCTGATCGTCAACCGGCAGGACGATTTGTTCGCGAAGAAGCGCTACTCGAACAAGGGCGGCACCGAGAACAAGGACGCCGACGAAGCGAAATGCAAGCGCCGGCTCGACAATTCCTCGACCGCGCGGCTGTTTCCCGCCCGGCCCTCGCCGGACATCGACAATTTCAAGGGCTCGATCAGATAGAGCGTCTTCAAGCGAAGTGGATACCGGTTCGCGTGACGAAAACGCGTCAAGACAACAATCCAGAGACCCGTTCCGATTCAATCGAAATGGAAAGGCTCTGATCACACGACAGTATCACAGATCGCGCGTCTGCCGGTCGCCCCACGCGATAACGGCGGCAATGGTGGCGAACATCGCTGTGACCGCGATCATGACGAGGATGGTGTCGAGAGGCATGGGTCGTCTCCTGCATATGATGGAGAGACCTAGCGCGCCTGTGTGGGCATCGCCTTGTGCTGGATCAAAAGGCGGCGCCGCGGCGTCAGCTCGCGCCGCTCAACTTGAGCCGTTCGAGGTCGAGCAGCCGCACGCCATCGGGCACGATCAACACCACCTTCTCGCGCGCAAGGCGGGTCAGCGTGCGGCTCACCGTCTCGATGGTGAGACCGAGATAGTCGGCGATGTCCTGCCGGCTCATCGGCAGCGGCACGGTGACGGACACGCTTCCGATCCGGGCATATCGCGCCTGCATGTTGAGCAAGAATGCAGCGATCTTTTCCTCGGCACTGCGCCGTCCGAGCAGCAACATCTGGTCCTGCGCCAGGCTCAACTCGTGCCCCGCGAACTCATGCAGGCGGCGCAGCAGATGCGGCTTGCCGTCGACATAGGCGAGGAACGCCGATCGCACGAAACGGCAAACCGCGACCTCGTTGACCGCCTCCGCGGTGACGCCGTAGCGGTCCTGCAGCGCAAGTCCGAGGAAGTCGCCCGGCAGCGCGAAACCCACGATCTGACGGCGGCCGTCGGGCAATGATTTGTAGAGCCGCACGACGCCGTCGGTGACATTGAACACGCTCCCCGCCGGCGCACTCTGCTCGAACAGCGTCGTTCGCGCCGGAACCAGCTTTGCCTGGCTGATCCGGTCGAGCTCCTCGAGTTCGGACGGCTCCAGCGCGGCGCAGACGCTGAACAGCCTGACCTTGCAGTCCTCGCAGCCATTCGTGGCGCGGCCGTGCCTGCAGTCGGACGGCGTCGCGCCGGCACACGAATCCTGCAGTGGCTCGGCAATGCTCATGGCTTCGGGGTCCGCTTGGTTAGGTGCTTCACACTATCAACCCCGATTTGATCTGGATCAACCGCCAACGGCATTGATGCAGATCAATGCTGCGCCGCGCTTTCCCCAGCAGTTTCGCCATCATCGGGGAATCCGGCGATGAACGAGCAATTCCAGGCACTTCCGATCGACCATCAGCATGCGATCGTGGCCTATCCGCTGGTGTTCATGCATGATGCCAGTATTACCACGGATCAGTGGCTGCGGTTCGTGCGCCGGCGCTGCCGCGGCAGCTCGCCCGATACCGGGCTGATCGCGATCCGCGATCGCCGCGGCGTGATCCATGCCTTGTTCAGTTACCGCATCGACAACGACCTGCGCGTCCGCAAGCGGCTCAGCATCGGCGATCTTATCGTCGCGCATCTGCCCGGCTCGCGGATCGACGACGCGGTGTCGAACGTCATCGCCGAGGTTTCGGCGCAATACGGTTGCCAGATCGTCACCATCGAGCAGCCATTCGCAACGCGTCATGCGCGGCACGCCGGATGCCCGACTGCCGAGGCGCTGCGGCACCGTCGGCGCGTCAACTGACATCGCGCCGCTCGGTCGTTCGGAGCCAGCCGCCGAAGGCGCCCTGCTCCGTTGCCGCCGTGGTCGTGCGGGAGTAGCCTTGCGGCGGCTGGAAGGTCCGACTGTCGACGGTGCCACCGCATGCGCATCATCCTGATGTTCGTCGCTATTCTGCTCGGCTCGCTCGCTCCCGCAGCGGCCGACGACGTCGGCGCCGCGCAGGCCGTAATCCGCGCGCAGGAGCAGGCGTTCGGCCGTGACGACGCCTCGGCGGCCTATTCGCATGCCGCGCCCGCGATCCGGCAGATCTTTCCGCAAGCCGACATCTTCATGTCGATGGTGCAGAACCAATACGCCCCGGTCTATCGGCACAGAAGCTTCGAGTTCGGCGAGGCGCGCAGCGACGGCGACCGGATCGCGCAGCGCGTCCATATCGTCGACGCCAATGGCGAGGCGTGGGAGGCGCTCTACACGCTGGAGCGGCAGGCCGACGGCAGCCTGAAGATCACCGGCTGCTCATTGCTCAAGGCCGGCCAGTCGGTGTGATCGCGGATCATGCCAGCGCCAGCCGCTGCCGCGCCCGCATCATGAGCAGCACGATGATGCTGACATTGAGCAGATTCCAGGCGAGGCCGTTGGCGAAGGCGGCGGCATAGGAGCCGGTGGCGTCGAAGATCACACCCGAGATCCAGCCGCCAAACGACATGCCGAACACCGAGGCGAAGATCACGATGCCGATCCGCGTCGCGGCCTCCGACGCCGGCATGGCCTCACGCACGATGATCGCGTAGCTCGGCACGATGCCGCCCTGGAACAGGCCGAACATCGCCGAGATGATGTAGAGCGAGGTCAGGCTGTCGAAGAACAGATAGAACAACAGCGCCGCGCCTTGCGCGATCGCGCCGATCAGCAGGGTGCGGATGCCGCCGATCCGGTCGGCGAGGAAGCCGGAGCCGATCCGGCTGATGATGCCGAAGCCGAGCATCAGCGACAGCATCTCGGCGCCGCGCGCCACGCCGTAGCCGAGATCGCCGCAATAGGCGACGATATGGACCTGCGGCATCGACATCGCCACGCAGCAGGAAATCGACGCGAGCGACAGGATCGCGGTCAGCGCGTTGGTGGAAAGCTTGAGGTCGACCCGCGGCGGTGCCGCGTTGACATGGCTGCGCCTGGTCGCCGCGCCCATCAACACGCGCAGCACCATGAGCGCGAGCAGCATCGCGATCGCGGTGAAGATGCCGATTGCAATATGGGTGGTGCGCCAGCCGACACTCTGCATGCCGAAATTGACCAGCGGCGGCCACACCGTACCGCCGACGTAATTGCCGCTCGCGGCGATTGCGACCGCGAGGCCGCGGTAGCGCTCGAACCAGTGCGATGCCTCCGCCATCAACGGGCCGAAGGTCGCCGCCGACGACAGGCCGATGGCAAAATGCAGCAGGATGAAGGCCCAGATCGACGGCGCGTAGCCGGCGCCGACATAGCCGAGGCCGAGGATGCCGATCCCGGCGCCGATCGCCGCGACGATGCCGTAGCGGTCGCTGATCTTGCCGGTCACGACCTGGCCGAGGCCGAAGCCGAGCATCACCATGGTAAAGGCGAGCGAGGCCGTTCCGCGGGTCGCGCCGAAGTCGGTCTGCACCACCGGCAACGCCACCACGACCGACCACATGCCGACGCTGCCGAGCGAGCCGATCACCACGGCCACGACCAAACGGAACCACGCCCGGCGCGAGTCGGGAATGAATATTGTAGCTTCGGGGGAAAATTCAGAAGAAATTGCCACGGCAGGCGGAACTTCGTCGGCATTTGCCTCCGGGTCAAGCCACATTGCCGAGAGATTAGGCATGCGCGAACAACGGGACGCGCGTCCCGCGACGGGAAAGTGAGCCGGATCAATTGCCGAAATCGGGATCCTGCGACTGGAACGGCCCGCACTTCGCGTTCTTTGCGAACCGCTGGTCGAAATCGACGGTGCCGCCGGTGACCGGAATGCGGGTCGGCGGCAGGCCCCGGAGGTACTGATCGACGGTCACGGTCTTCTGGTCGGTGCTCAGGGTGACACGCACCGGCTCGAGCGGCTTGCCCTTGTTCACGTCGGTCAGATCGAGCGTGTAATAGCCGATGACGGATTGTCCGCCCCGCATATGGCGATCGACCGAGAGCGGCAGATAGACCTCCATCCGGACGCCCTCGCCGTCGCAGGGGATCATGCGGATCATCACCGCCTCGGCGCCGGGCGGCTTCGCGGCGGCGGCTGTCGCAACGCAAGCCGAAATCGCCGCGACAAGTCCCAGCTTCGCGAGCCCGTGCCTTCTCTTCAATGCGATGGTGCAGCGCATCGAATGGCAGTCCAGCATCCCTGGCCATGACCTGCAATCTGCACTTCGTCGGGCGCAGGCTCCGGCAAGTTCAATCCACCGCCTCAGCAGGTCGGGAATATCGTGCGTCAAATCGCGATCCATGCTGACGAGGAAAAATGATACACTGCGAGCCGGTTCACACTCGCGGCGCGCAACCCGGACTATCATTGCGCAGGGATGGCACGCGGCTCGTAAGGTAAAGGATCGAAGCGCTTAACTGTCGGAGGGTCATCATGCGTTCGTCGTCAGCAGAGTGGTTACCCGTTGCATCAGCGCCGTCGGACCACGAGCTCGAAGTCTGTGTCCTCGATTATGATGGCATGGTCCACGCGCTCATGTTCCCGTGCCACCGCGACGGCGCCGAATGGGTCGACCATGCCGGCAGCAGGCACCTCGACATCCAGCCGACGCATTGGCGCAGATGGACGCAGTCGGCCAACTAGCGCCGCTGTGATCGACCGAGGCGGCCGGCACCGATCTCGCGCCGGTCCGCACCTTGGGCTAGAATGGTGACGTGGGTTCAGGGTGGGCCAGGAGGCTCGTCATGAAATCACACGTGGTCCCTTTCGAAAATCGCTGGACCAACGGCAAGCATGCCTGGGAGTGGCACTGCGAGCTCGAGCGGCTGGGCGTGCCGACGGTCCGGACGATGTACTGCGAGCATGAAACGCACCGTCGCAACAAGTCGGCGGTGGTGTTCGACATCCCCGCGGGCTTTGTCCACGACTGGCTGGCCTTTCATGACCGGCGCGCCGCCCGGCAGCAGTTCTTGTGGCGCGCCAGCGTCATCACGCTCGGCATCATCGCCGCATCGGGCGTCGTGCTCGGTGCGCTCAGATAGAGGCCACAAGGCCGGCGGCGTCATCCGTGGCCATCCTTCGAGACGTCCGCCTTTGGCGGGCTGCTCAGGATGACGCCTTGTTGCGGGGCAAAATCCTGGTCTGGACACTCATGATAAGGAGCGCCGCTTGCGGCGCATCCGACCACGAGGCCTTATCACCCCTGCTCCAAGCCGCGAATCCCCCATGCCCGGCGCCTGCGACGACCCGTGCGGTCGCGCGAAAGCACTTATTAACCCTTTGCTAACCATACACCCGGCAAGAATTGCCGAGTGAAGTCGAGTGTCGTCGAACGCGTCTAACGGGCGGAGATCCCCGTGAACGCCAGCGCGGTGCCTCACTTTCGGAACGGCGGCCCTGCGGCCGTCGCGCAGACGCTTGGCGGCCGCAGCCGCCAGTCGCGGGGGAGAGCGGCTACCATGGTCGACATCACGGCAGGTCAGGGCACGGCAGGCAAGAGCGGATTGCCGAGCCTCGGCGAGATCGGCGACATCCTGAAGCGCGGCGATATCGCGCTGGCGATCGGCGTCCTCACCATCCTGGTGGTGCTGATCCTGCCGCTGCCCTCGATCGTGCTCGACCTTTTCCTGGCGGTCTCGATCACGGTCTCGATCCTGATCCTGATGACCTCGCTGTTCATCCAGGCGCCGCTGGAATTCTCGTCGTTTCCGACCATCCTGCTGATCTCGACCATGCTGCGGCTGTCGCTGAACATGGCCTCGACCCGGCTGATCCTGAGCCACGGCCATGAGGGCACGGCGGCCGCCGGCCACGTCATCGAGGCGTTCGGCAACTTCGTGATGGGCGGCAACTTCGTGATCGGCATCATCGTGTTCGCGATCCTGGTGATCGTGAACTTCGTGGTCATCACCAAGGGTTCGGGCCGCATCGCCGAAGTCGCGGCGCGCTTCCAGCTGGACTCGATGCCCGGCAAGCAGATGGCGATCGATGCCGACCTCTCCGCCGGCCTGATCGACGAGAAGGCCGCCAAGGAGCGCCGCAAGGCGCTGGAAGACGAGAGCGGCTTCTTCGGCGCGATGGACGGTGCCTCGAAATTCGTCCGCGGCGACGCCATCGCCGGCCTCCTGATCGTCGGCATCAACATCGTCGGCGGCATCATCATCGGCGTTGCCCAGCAGGGCCTCTCCTTCAGCGAAGCCGCCCGCACCTACACCGTGCTGACGGTCGGCGACGGCCTCGTCACCCAGGTGCCGGCGCTGATCGTCTCGACCGCCGCGGGCCTCCTGGTCTCCAAGGCCGGCATCACCGGCGCCGCCGACAAGGCGCTGATGCGCCAGCTCTCGGGCTATCCGCAGGCGCTCGGCATGTCGGCCGGCGTGATGCTGGTGCTGGCGCTGCTGCCGGGCATTCCGACGCTGCCGTTCCTGGCGCTGGGCTCCGGCGCCGCGGTGCTGGCCTGGAACGCGCGCAAGCAGAAGCGGGCTGCGAAGGCGGCCGAAACGGCGGCAGCCGCCGCCCCGGCTGCAGCCGCGGCCGCCGCCGCTGCAGCCGCGGAGGAGCCGATCGCCGCCGCGCTGAAGATCGACGACCTCAAGATCGAGCTCGGCTACGCGCTGCTGCCGCTGGTCAACGGCCCCGACGGCACCGACCGCCTGACCGAGCAGATCAAGGCGCTGCGCCGCTCGCTTGCCATCGAGATGGGTTTCGTGATGCCGGCGGTGCGCATCCTCGACAACGTCCAGCTCGAAGCCAACAGCTACGTCATCAAGATCAAGGAAGTCGACGCCGGCACCGGCAAGATCTGGCCGAGCCAGTTCATGGTCATGGACCCCGCCGGCAACCAGGTGCAGCTGCCCGGCATCCACACCATCGAGCCGACCTTCGGCCTGCCGGCGACCTGGGTCGACGCCGGCCTGAAGGAAGAGGCCGCGCTGAAAGGCTACACCGTGGTCGACGCCGCCACGGTGCTGTCGACGCATCTGACCGAGCTGCTCAAAACCAACATGGCGGACCTGTTGTCCTACGGCGAGGTGCAGAAGCTCTTGAAGGACCTGCCGAAGGAGCAAGGCGAGCTGATCAAGGACATCGTGCCGGGCCAGGTCACCGTGTCGGGCATCCAGCGCGTGCTGCAATTGCTGCTCGCCGAGCGCATCTCGATCCGCGATCTCTCGACCATCCTCGAGGGCATCGCCGACGCGCTGGCGTTCTCGCGCAATCCGGCCACCATGGTCGAGCACGTTCGTGCCCGGCTGGCCCGCCAGATCTGCGCGCAAAACACCTCGCCGAACGGCTATTTGCCGCTGATCGCGCTGTCGGCGCGCTGGGAGCAGGCGTTTGCCGAATCGATCGTCGGTCAGGGCGACGACCGCAGCCTGGCGATGCAGCCCTCGAAGCTCTCGGAATTCATGACCGCCGTGCGCAACGCCTTCGAGCAGGCGGCGCGCGAGGGCGAGGCGCCGGTCCTGGTGACGTCGGCCGCGATCCGGCCGTTCGTTCGCCTGGTGGAACGGTTCCGCTCGCAGACCACCGTGTTGTCGCAAGCCGAGATCCATCCCCGCGCCCGGCTGAAGACGGTCGGCAGCGTTTAGGACCTCTTGTTCGGAAGCGTTTTCCGCAGGCGAGCCGGGCGTCCACTTCGCGCGAAAACACGCTAGCGGCCGCAAATCATTTGCGTTTTCGTCTGTGTTTTCTCGCCACAGGCAACTGATTTATGTGGAACAGGCCGGAACGGACCTATCTGGGATGCAACATTCCAGCACCAGCTCAAGACACTGATATTAAATAGCTTTAATGCGTTTCAGATTACCAAACGGTCATTTTTGATCGCGCCCGATCACGTCTCATCACGGCCTTGTGATGGCCTCTAGGGAACGGAATCGGCAAATCCTACGTTAGCGGGGCACGAGACGTTGAACCGGACAACAGACCGAACCGACAGATTTACTGAGAGCAGGAAGGCGGCAGGAGACTTCCATGAACCACTCGATCTACAGCGCCGATCGTATGACGCACCTGAAGATTGTGGTCGTGGCGTTGTTCGCCGGTATCCTGGTCGCGGGCTTTGGTATCGCGGCACATAATTCGTCGGATGAGGGATACACGCAGACGGCGCGGGTCATGAAGGCCGGCAAGCCCGTCGCGATCACCAGCACCAGCAACTCGCTGGTCCGCTAACAGGAGAGTTTCACGAATTCACGTAGTGTTCTTTACAGCCCCCCAAAGTCGCTGCGTGGATATTTAAGACCCCCAACTACCCCCAAGTTGACTATCGAAAACGCCCGCTCCCCACGGGCGTTTTCTTTTTTTGCGGATGGCGGATCGAACTGACCTGCTGCGAAACGCGCAGCTCTATCCTCGTCATTGCGAGCGAAGCGAAGCAATCCATTGCTCCCGAGCACGCGGAACGATGGATTGGATTGCTTCGCTGCGCTCGCAATGACGGGCGGCTACTGTCGGCAACCTCTAACGGTTAGACGGCTGGCCTATCGCGGCGGCGAACCCGACGCGCCCGGCACCGTCTCGATCAGCTTGCCGGTGAAGATCGGCGCCGAGGTCGGCTGGCCGTTCGGCGAACCGCCGGCCTGCTCGACAGTCACCGCATAGGTGGCGCCGTTGATCACGTCGGCGTCATAGCCCGACAGCACCGGCCGCGCGGTGAAATCATCGGCGCCGATCACGCCGAGCGAGCGCGGCTGCGGCAGCTTGTCGGAGATCAGCCAGAGCTCAAAGCTCTTGCCGGGCTCTGACGGGGCGCCGACCTTGCGGACGGTAAAATTCTTGGTCGCGCCGTCGATCGTCAGGATGAAGGCCGGCCCGCCATTCTGCCCCTGCAACAGCGCGACATACTGCGCGGACGGCGTCAATGCCTGCGCCGGCGTCTTCACTTCGACGGTCTGGATGCGCGGCTTTGGCCTTATCGCGTTCGGCAAGGCGTCGGGCTTGTAAATCTGTAGGCCGAGCGTCGCCAGCAGCGCGGCCGCGATCGCGGTCGCGGCCGACGCGATGCCGCGCCAGCGTTTCACGCGGCCTGTCAGCGCCGTCACGTTGCGTTCGTCGAAGATGACCCGCGGCGGTCGGGCCTCGGGCAGCCTCCGGGGCTCGGGCGACTGCGCAGGCTCCGGATCGAACGCCGAGCCGAATTCAGGATCGTCCGTGATCGGCGAAGGCGGCGGCGTCACCGTCGTGGCCGGCGTCTCGGGCAGCACCAGCGGCGCCTGCGCGCTCGCGTGGCCGATCGCCGCCTTGATGTTGTCCCAGACCACCGGACGCGGCTCGACCAGGCCGACCATCTGGTTCAGCGGCCCGAGCCTGAACTGCCAGGCCTGCACCAGCGCTGCGAACTCGCTGTCGACGGCCATCATGGTCTCGACCTGCGCGCGCTCCTCGGCATCGAGCGTACCGAGCGCATATTCCGCGGCGAGCGCGATATGGTCTTCGCTATAGGCCATCAATCAGAGTCCAAGACACTCCCGGATATCCATCAGGCTGCGGCGCAGCCAGGTCTTCACCGTGTTCACCGGTGTTTCGAACTTTGCGGCGAGCTGCTCGCGGCTCCAGCCGTTGTAATAGGCGAGCAGCACGAGCTTCTGACGATCCGGCTCCAGACGACCGACGCACTCCAGCAACCGCTTCAACTCTTCCGTCATTTCCCGTCGCGCCAGCGGATCGGGCGAGTCGGCGGCGACCTCCATCGAGGCCGGCTCGTCTTCCAGCGATGCCTCGCCGCGCTTGCGCACCACGTCGATGGCGCGGTTGCGCGCGATCGACGTCATCCACGTGATCGGGGAAGACAGGGCTGGGTTGAACTGCCCGGCGCTGTTCCAGATCTTGACGTAAGCCTCCTGGAGGACCTCCTCGGCGAGATCCTGTCGCCGCAAGATACGGAGCACGACGCCGAAGAGTTTCGCGCGGGTCGCGGCGTACAGCCGCTCAAAGGCGGTCTCATCCCCCTTGGCGACGGCGGCGATCAGCCAGACCAGCTCAGCCGGCGTCAGCATCTTGCGCCCTCCAAGCCCCGATCCCCCATCGCGTCATTGCCACCGTGCCGCCGATCTTCCCGTCCGGACCGGTGGTAGCATATTTTGGGACACCACGATCCGCCAAATGGCCGACGGGTCGCCGGCTTGTGGACAGCGCCCAGCAAAAAGCCCGGGCGATCGGCCCGGGCTCTCAATCTGGTCAGCTGAGGGAGCGAGGTCTCAGGCGATGACGCCGAGACGGGCCCGCATCAGGCCGATCGAATCCATGTCGGCTTGTTCGCGAGCGCTCTCCTCCGCGCGTTCGCGCGCCTGGTCGCGCTCGTCGAGCAGCTCGACCTTCTTCAATTCCTCGAATGCCTCCGACAGCAGCGCCTTGGCGTCATCGAGCTGGGCGCGCAGTTCGTCGGCCGAACGGGTCAGGTTCTCGCGGCGCTGGATCGCGGCCTTGGCATAGGTCGGATAGGCGAAGTGCGTGGGGTCGTTGATCCCGGCGCGCTCCTGCTCGGTCTGGATCTCGCGCTCGAGCTCGACCGACATGCGCTGGAAGTCGGCGATCATCCCTTCGATCTGGGTAACCCGACGGCGCTTTTCGTCGACCTGAAATTTCTTCAGGCGGATCAGCGTTTCACGTGACTTCATCGACTCATACTCCCCAGAAGTCCCAAATCTGAACGCGGGACAGAGCCGGCTCCCCGCTGGGCCCCGCCGGCATAGCTATGGTGTGCCGGCGATGATGGCCTGACAAAGTTAGCGTTCCGTTTCCAAACCCGACAGGATTTGAGCCAGTTGCCGGTAGCCGTCGGGAAGGCTGGTCGCGTCGTCCTTGGCCTGGCGCAGGTAGGCCTCGAGCGGCTCATGCAGCCGGATCGCCTCGTCGACCTCCGCGCTGGAACCCGGCCGGTAGGCCCCGAGCCGGATCAATTCCTCCATGTCGGCATAGGTCGCCATCACCTGCCGCGCCTTGTTGATGTAGGGCAGGAAGTCGGGGTCGGCCGACCGCGGCATGGTGCGCGAGACCGACTTGAGGATGTTGACCGCCGGATAGCGGCCGCGCTCGGCGATCGCCCGCTGCATCACGATATGACCGTCGAGGATGCCGCGCACCGCATCCGCGATCGGCTCATTGTGATCGTCGCCGTCGACCAGCACGGTGAAGATCGCGGTGATGGTGCCGTCGCCAGTGCCCGGCCCTGCCCGCTCGAGCAGCTTCGGCAGTTCGGTGAACACGGTCGGCGTGTAGCCCTTGGCGGTCGGCGGCTCGCCCGCCGAGAGGCCGATCTCGCGCTGCGCCATCGCAAAGCGCGTCACCGAGTCCATCAGGCACAGCACATCCTGTTCCTCGTCGCGGAAATACTCCGCGATGGCGAGCGTCAGATACGCCGCCTGGCGCCGCATCAGCGCCGGCTCGTCCGAGGTCGCGACCACCACGACCGAGCGCGCCAGCCCCTCCTCGCCGAGATCCTCCTGGAGGAATTCCTGCACCTCGCGGCCGCGTTCGCCGATCAGCCCGATCACCGAGATCGCGGCATCGACATTGCGCGCCAGCATCGACAGCAGCACCGACTTGCCGACGCCGGAGCCGGCGAAGATGCCGAGCCGCTGGCCGCGGCAGCAGGTCAGGAAGGTATTGAGACCGCGCACGCCGAGATCGAGCGGCGGGCCGACCCGCTTGCGCGAATGCGCCGGCGGCGGCGAGTTGCGGTAGGACATCGGCGAGGCGCCCTGCACCAGCGGGCCCTTGCCGTCGATCGGCTCACCCATCGCGTTGACGACGCGGCCGAGCCAGGCCGGCGACGGCCGCACCTGGCTCGCCGCATTGGCGATCACCGCGCGGCAACCGCGCCTGACGCCATCTAATCCGCCGAACGGCATCACCACCGCGTTCTCGCCGGAGAAGCCGATCACCTCGGCGGGGATGAAGCGGCCTGCGCCGACGTCGATCACGATGCGGGCGCCGACCGACATCGCGTGGATCGGGCCCGCGATCTCGACCATCAGCCCGCGAACACCGACCACGCGGCCATAAATATTGACGCCGTCGATGTCGCCGATCTGCTCCGCGAGCGCCTTCATTGCGAAAACCTTAAGTTTCCACGATTTTGCTCCGGCCGCTTAACTTCGTGTTTACCCGCATCATTAATCATTGCGTCACTGTCTTTGGTGACTGAGGTCGCTTGCCCATCAGAAGAAGGGCGAGTCGCGAGAGTCGGTTAGGCCCGCCTCTTAATGTGGAAACTGAACGAGCGCGGTTAGGAAAAGCTTCTTCTACGCAATATCTTAGGGCGATTCGACAAAAATTGCACGGTTAGAGCTTGCGTCGAGGAATCAGTTTTTGTTAACCATATCTCGTCAGGATCCGAATCAGTTGTTCAAAGGCGTTTTGTGAGTGCCGCAAGTGCGGCCGACCTGACGCCCGGAGCGGCGACTATAGGGGACTGGCATGCGCGTTTTGCTGATTGAAGATGACAGCGCCGTCGCGCAGTCGATCGAATTGATGCTCAAGTCCGAGAGTTTCAACGTCTACACGACGGACCTCGGCGAAGAGGGCGTCGATCTCGGCAAGCTTTACGACTACGACATCATCCTTCTCGACCTCAACCTGCCCGACATGTCCGGCTACGACGTGCTCAAGCAGCTCCGGGTGTCGAAGATCAAAACTCCCATTCTGATCCTCTCCGGCCTCGCCGGCATCGAGGACAAGGTCAAGGGTCTCGGCGTCGGCGCCGACGACTACATGACCAAACCCTTCCACAAGGACGAACTGGTCGCCCGCATCCACGCGATCGTGCGCCGCTCCAAGGGCCACGCCCAGTCGGTCATCCAGACCGGCGATCTCGTGGTCAATCTCGACACCAAGACGGTCGAGGTCGGCGGCCAGCGCGTGCATCTGACCGGCAAGGAATACCAGATGCTGGAGCTGCTCTCGCTCCGCAAGGGCACCACCCTCACCAAGGAAATGTTCCTCAACCATCTCTACGGCGGCATGGACGAGCCGGAGCTGAAGATCATCGACGTCTTCATCTGCAAGCTCCGCAAGAAGCTCGCCAACGCCTCCGAAGGCCGCAACTTCATCGAGACCGTGTGGGGCCGCGGCTACGTGCTGCGCGAGCCGCACGAGGCCGACGAGCGCATTCCCGCCTGACCTTCTGGGCCCGCAGAGAACCGCAAGGTTCGCTCCTTTCGACCTGAACCCCGCCGCAAATGGCGGGGTTTTTGTTTGGGATTGAACCGGCTGTCGGCATGCGCCGACCAAGGGAACGTGCAATCCTGCCTCGCGCGAATCCCGACGAACTCCCGGACCGCCCCGACATGATCCTGCAATCCCTCGCCGGCCTGCCGGCGTTCCTGGTCTATTTCTGCACGGCGCTGATCGCCGTGGTCGCCTACCTCTTCGTCTACACGCGTGTCACGCCGCACGACGAATTCCAGCTGATCCGCGACAACGATCCGGCGGCGGCGATTGCGCTGGGCTTAAGCCTGCTCGGCTTCGTGCTGCCGGTGGTCAGCGCCATCGCCCACTCCGCCAATGTCGTGGACTGCCTGATCTGGAGCATCATCGCGCTGATCGTGCAGATCATCGTCTATTACATCGTGAAGATCCCGGTGCCGAACCTGTCGGCGCGGATCGCCTCCGGCGAAATGGCGCCGGCGATCTGGCTTGGGCTGTCCTCGCTGGCGGCAGGCGCGCTGAACGCGGCCTGCATGATCTACTGAGCCGTTGAGCCAAACCATGGCGCGCAAACCGAACCCGGACTTCGGCAAACGGCGACCGGTCGTGCCGGCGGTGCCGACGCCGCCGCGGCCGGAGGCGCCATCCAAGCGCTCCAACCACGTCGCGCTGCTCTTGATGGGAACGCTCGCGGTCGGCGGCAGTGCCTACGCGCTGATGCCGCGGCCGAATTGCCAGCCAGTGCCGCCGACGCCGCCGGGCGTCACCGCACCGGGCGTCGCCACACCGGTCCCGCCGCAACCCGGCGTCGACTGCACGGCGCGCAGTTCGTCGTCGGGATCGGGCGGCAGCGGCGGCTCGTCGCGCAGCAGCTTCTACAGCAGCTCCTCGTCGAGCGGCTCCTCTTCTTCGTCGAGCTCATCGTCAAGCTCGTCGGTGAGCCGCGGCGGCTTCGGTTCATTCGCGCATGCGTTCGGCTTCAGCGGCGGCTGATGCGCATGTTGCCGTGTCATCGCTATGTCATCCCGCTTTCGCTTGCCCGGCGAACGCAGCTGATGGAAACTCGCCATGGCTCCGCAGACGGCAAGGCAGGGATTGCGTCCATGAAACGCTCGCGCCGCGTATGGCTGAAATTGATGGGAAGTAGCGCGATCGGCGCGGCGTCGATCGGCCTGACGCCAAGCCATGCCCGCAGCCACCATCACCACGCAGGACACGACGCGACGCGAAAGCCCGCGGAACGGTCGCCGTCCGGCGGCTTCGGCGGGGCGCCGCGCACCATCGCCCGCTACGGCGACGACGATCCGTCGCATGGCGGAAGCTGACACCAGGCTGACGAGCAAGCGCGGTTTCCCCTGATGCAACGCATCGCATGTCCCGAACGCGACGATTGGCGGACGACTGCCGAGAACGCCGGCTTCACCTTCCACACCATCGACGGCGAACGTTACTGGGACGAGCGCGCCTATTACGCCTTCACGCTGGACGAGATCGAGCGCTCGATCGAGACGCCGACCAGCGAGATCGACGCGATGTGTCTCGAGCTCGCCGGACGCGCGATCAAGGATGAGCGCTATCTGCGCCGGCTGAAGATACCGGAGGCGTTCTGGGATCTGATCGCGGCAAGCTGGCGCCGCAACAATCCGAGCCTGTACGGCCGGCTCGATCTCACCTTCGACGGCCGCGGCCCGGCCAAGCTGCTCGAATACAATGCCGACACGCCGACCTCGATCTTCGAGGCCGCGGTGTTTCAATGGACCTGGCTCGAACAGGCGATCCAACGCAACATCATCCCGAAGCGCGCCGACCAGTTCAACTCGATCCACGACCGGCTGATCGGGGCCTGGAAGAGGATCGGCGCGACCCACCCGCTGCATCTCACCGGACTGACCGGAAATCCCGAGGACGCCGGCACGCTCGCCTATCTCGAGGACACCGCGGCGCAGGCCGGGCTGAAGACCACGCTGCTCGACATCGAAGAGATCGGACTGCGCGACGACGGTCAATTCGTCGACCTCGATGAACGCCCGATCGCACTCGCGTTCAAGCTCTATCCGTGGGAATGGATGTTCCACGACGCGTTCGGCAAGAACCTCTCGACCGCGCCGACGCAATGGATCGAGCCGCCGTGGAAGGCGATCCTCTCCAACAAGGGCATCCTGCCGCTGCTCTGGGAGATGTTCCCGAACCACCCCAATCTGCTGCCGGCCTATTTCGAGGACGACCCGCAGGCCGCCCAGCTCGGCACGTCGTTCGTGCGCAAGCCGATCTATTCGCGCGAGGGCGCCAATGTCGAGCTGGTCAGCGCCGGCGTCACGCTGGTCGCCGAGCAAGGCCCCTACGGCGCCGAAGGCTTCATCCGCCAGGCACTCGCGCCGCTGCCGAATTTTTCCGGGCAGTATCCGGTGCTCGGCAGCTGGCTGGTCGACGGCACGCCCTGCGGACTGTCGATTCGGGAAGACGAAAATCCGATCACCGGCAACACCTCGCGCTTCCTGCCGCACGCGATTCTGTAGCGGTGTCGGTCAACGCGTCCCGTTCCCCGTCATCCTGAGGAGCCGCGAAGCGGCGTCTCGAAGGATCGACGGCCCGGCTGGTGGCCGTGCATCCTTCGAGACGCGCGCAAGAGCGCGCTCCTCAGGATGACGGACAAACAATTGAACTTCGCTCAGGAAAACGCACTCACCGCGCAGCGGACGCAACCGCCTTCAGCACATGCAGCGCGGCGCCGGCGCGCGCGACTGGCGCAGTGTTCGGCTGATAGAGTCCGCGCCGGTCGGGATAAGGCCTGAACAGGTTGGTGATGCCGACCACGGATTCCGCCGCGCCAAGCGCCAGCACGCCGTCGGGCTCGAGCATCCGGGCCACCTTGCCGAAGATGCCGGCCTTGGTCTGCTGATCGAAATAGATCAGCACGTTGCGGCAGAAGATCACGTCGAAGGTGCCGAGATGCGAGACGTCCTGCAACAGATTGAGCTGGCGGTGCTGCACCATGCCGCGGACATCGGCGTTGAGCTGCCAGAGCTCGCCCTTCTGCACGAAATACTTGACCAGCAGCTGGATCGGCAGGCCGCGCTGCACCTCGAACTGGCTGAACAGGCCGGCCTTGGCCTTTTCGAGCACCGCCTGCGACAGGTCGGTGGCGATGATCTCGATGCGCCAGCCGGCAAACAGCGCGGTCATCTCCTTCAGCAGCATCGCGATCGAATAGGGCTCCTGCCCGGTCGACGACGCCGCGCACCAGATACGCAAGCTGCGGCGCGCCGCGCGCGCCTGCGCGAGTGCGGGCAGCACCGCTTCCTTCAGATGGTCGAACGGGATCTTGTCGCGAAAGAAGAAGGTCTCGTTGGTGGTCATCGCTTCGACCACCTCGGACGTCAGCAGTTCGGCGCCGCCCTTCATCCGCTGCACCAGCTCGGGAATCCCGGCGAGGTTCGACCGGCGCGCCAAGGGCAGCAGGCGACTCTCGACGAGATATTGCTTGACGGCGGAGAGATCGAGGCCGGAACGCTCTTTCAGCAGCTTACGCAGATACTCGTAGTCCAGCGGCGTCACGAACGGTCTCCCGCAAACACCCGAACAAGCTTCGGTGCGATCTGATTGAGCGGCAGCACCGCGGCGCAGATGCCGGCATTGACCGCGGCACCGGGCATGCCCCACACCACGCTGGTCGCTTCGTCCTGCGCGATCACGCTGCCGCCGGCGGCGACGATGTCCTTGCCGCCGCGCATGCCGTCGGAGCCCATGCCGGTCAGGATCACCGACATGATGCTGCCCTGCCAGACATCGATCGCGGAGGTGAACATCGGATCCACCGCGGGCTTGCAGAAATTGACCGGCGGCCCGTCGTCGAGCGCGATCGTGGCATCGACGCCGTGGCGCGCGATGCGCATGTGGCGCCCGCCCGGCGCCAGATAGATCTGGCCCGGCTTGATACTCTCGCCGTCGATCCCCTCATGCGCCGGCCGCTTGCTGGTGCGCGCCAGATGCTCGGCGAGAATGGTCGTGAAGGTCGGCGGCATGTGCTGGGTGATCAGCACCGGGAAGCGATCGATCACCGGGCCGATCTCGGCGACCAGCGTCATCAGCGCCTGCGGTCCGCCGGTCGACGAGCCGATCAGCAGCACCTTGGGCGGCAGCAGGCCGAACGAACGGCGCGTGGCCTGGGCCGGCGCCGTATGCGCGGCAGCGGGAATAGACGGACGCGGTCTGTCATGACCGGGCGCAAGCGGCGGGCTTGCCGTCGTGTGCACCGGGCTGCGCCGCGCCTTGGCGCCGAGATGACGGATCTTCTGGATCAGGTCGTGGCGGAAGGTTTCCGCGGCGGTGGCCTCGCGCGTGCTTTCCGGCTTCGGAATGTAGTCGGACGCACCGAGCGAGAGCGCCTTCAGGCTGATCTCCGCGTTGCGGCGGGTCAGCGTGGAAGCCATGATGACGACGAGATTGCGCTTCTTCGCCAGCAGCTGCGGCAGCGCCGAGATACCGTCGAGGTCGGGCATCTCGATATCGAGCACCGCGACATCGGGGTTGATGCGCTCGAGCTGGTTGACGGCGTCGAGGCCGGTGCGCAGCGAGGCGACGACCTCCATGTCGGGCTCGGCGCCGATCCAGCGCGAGATCATCCCGCGGATCACCACGGAATCGTCGACCACCATCACCCGCACCTTGTCGGTACGGGTCGATGTCGGGACCGCAGTACTTGTCAACGCAACACTCATGACTTCACCAGCGACGCAACACGACGCACAACAACCGTTGAGCCGAAGGCTTCTGCCGCCGGATCGAACGAAGAATCTAAGTCAGCATGATCTTCGCGCAAACGCTTCGCGTTTGTCGCAGGGAAAACCGGTTCCCACTTTTCCGGATCATGCTCTAAATCAGTCCGACTTCCTGGAACTTCGCAGTGACGATGTCCCGGTCGAACGGCTTCATGATGTACTCGTTGGCACCGGCATGCAGCGCGCGTGCGATATGCGCGACGTCATTCTCGGTGGTGCAGAACACGACCTTGGGCTGATCGCCGCCGGGCATGCGGCGGAGATTGCCGAGAAACTCGTAGCCGTCCATGACCGGCATGTTCCAGTCGAGCAGCACCGCCTCCGGCATCGCGCGCTTGCAGGCTTCGAGCGCCTTGGCGCCGTCCTCGGCCTCGACGATCTGGAAGTCGAGACCTTCCAGGATGCGGCGGGCGACCTTGCGAATGACGCTTGAGTCATCGACAACAAGACAGGTTCTCATCTGCGACCTCTACTTCCTCATCCCCGGTGGGATGTTTCAGTTCTTCAGTTCGGGCGGCCCCGTTCACGCCGCTTTGGCATCAGGCACCAGTTCGAGCACGCGATCGACATCGAGGACGACCATGAGCTGGCCGTCGAGGCGGTGGACGCCGCCGGCGAGCTTGGCCATGCGGGGATCGAGATTGACCGGATTGTCCTCGCGGCTGTCGTCGGGCAGCCGCAGCACCTCGCCGATCTGGTCGATCAGCAGGCCATAGGATTCGCCGCGCTGGTCGACGCCGACCGCCATCGGCGGCTTACCGTCATCGGCCTTCGGCAGCCCGAGCCGGGCGCGCATGTCGACCACGGTGACGATGCGGCCGCGCAGGTTGAGCACGCCGGCGATCTCGCTGGAGGCCAGCGGCACCCGCGTCAGCCGCTCCGGCATGAACACGTCCTGCACCCGCGAGATCGGCAGGCCGAACAGCTGCCCGCCGATCACGGCGGTGACGTACTCGGCCATGGCGCCTTCGCTGGTCTCGGTCTTGCTGGTCATCGTTTTGTCCCTTCAAGCCCGGTCATGCCGCCCGGCGCAGTTCGGCGGTCTGCTCCTTCAGCGCCGCGATCAGCCCGGGACGATCAAACTTGGCGACATAGTCGTGGAAGCCGGCCTGCCGGCCGCGCTCGATCGCCGCCGGCGACACCATCGCCGACAGCGCGATGATCGGCAGCTGGTTGAAGTTGTGGTCGCTTCGGATGTTCTCGGCGAACTCAAAGCCGTTCATCTCGGGCATCTCGATGTCGGTCAGCACGACGTCGAAGCTTTGCCCCGAACGCAGCGCGGCGAGCCCTTCCTGCGCGCCGCCCGCGGTCCTGACCTTGTAGCCGGCGGCCTTCAAGACCGGCGCCAGCATGTTGCGGAAGAACGCCGAGTCATCGACCAGCAGCACCGACTGCGCCGAGGCCGACGGGCGCATCTCCTTGCGCGAGAACCAGTCGGCGAACGCCATCGGCAGGAAGTGGCCGACGTCGATCACCTCGGTGGCCTGGCCCTTGATTACGGCCGAGCCGAGGATGCCGTCCTGCGAACCCGCGACCTCGATGTTGAGCCGCTCCTCGACGATGTCGATGATCTCGTCGACCACGAGCCCCATCGAGCGACCGTCGTCGGCGAACACCAGGATCGGCTGCGAGCCCTGCGACTGCACCTCGACCCCGGCCATCTGCACCAGCGGCATCAGCTGCTCGCGGTACTGCACCATGTAGCGGCCGTTCGAGAGCTCGATCTTGTCGGTTGCGATCTCCTCCAGCCGGGTGACGAGGCCGAGCGGCACCGCCTTGGGCTGCGAGGAGCCGGCGCGGAACACCAACAGCGAGGTCAGCTGCTCGCCGCTTGCGGCATGCGCCGCGGCATTGTCGTCGGCCAGGTCATGGGCCGAGGAGCCGGACGCGCCGAGGGCTTTGGCGATGCCGTTGGGGTCGATGATCATGATGACGGCGCCATCGCCCAAAATGGTGTTGCCGGAGAACATGTCGATGTGCCGCAGCTTGGTCGACATCGGCTTGACCACGATCTCCTCGGTGTGGAACACGCCGTCGACCACGATGCCGAAGGTCTGGCTGCCGACTTGCGTGACCACGATGAAGCCGTTCTCGGCATCGCTGGTGGTCGCGCCGTCGTCGATCTTCAAGAGCTTCTTGAGATGGATCAGCGGCAACAGCTTGTTGCGCAGCCGCAAGACCGCGGTGTCCTTGATCCGCTCGATGCGGTGCTCGGAGTTGGCGCGAGCCCGCACCAGCTCGACCACCGACAATTGGGGAATTGCAAAACGGTCGCCGCCGGCTTCCACGATCAGCGCGGAGACGATCGCCAGGGTCAGCGGGATCTTGATGGTGACCGAGGCGCCCTCGCCGGCCACGCTCTTGATGTCGATGGTGCCGCCGATCTGGTCGATATTGGTGCGCACCACGTCCATGCCGACGCCGCGGCCGGACACCGAGGTCACTTGGGCTGCGGTCGAGAAGCCCGGCGCGAAGATGAACTTGTGGATCTGGGCCTCGGTCATCTTCTCGAGCTCGGCCTCGGTGACGAGACCGTTCTGAAGCGCCTTGGCCTTGATCCGCTCGGTGTTGAGCCCGCGGCCATTGTCGGCGATGCAGATGATGATGTGGCCGCCTTCGTGATAGGCGGAGAGGCGAATGGTGCCCTGTTCCGGCTTGCCGGCCGCGACCCGCTCGGCGGTGGTCTCGAGCCCATGATCGGCGGAGTTGCGCACCATGTGCGTCAGCGGATCCTTGATCAGGTCGAGCACCTGGCGGTCGAGCTCGGTATCGGCGCCGTGCATCTCGAGCTCGATCTGCTTGCCGAGTTCGCCGGAGAGGTCGCGGACGATGCGCGGCAGCTTCTGCCAGGCATTGCCGATCGGCTGCATGCGCGTCTTCATGACGCCCTCCTGCAGCTCGGCGGTGACGTTGGAGAGCCGCTGCAACGGCACCTTGAACTCGGTGTCCTCGTTGCGGCGGGAGATCTCCAGCAGCTGGTTGCGGGTTAGCACCAGTTCGGAGACCATGGTCATGAGGTGTTCGAGGGTATCGACATTGACCCGGATCGACTGGTTGGCGATCTTGTCGCCTTCCTGGACATCTTCACCCGCGGCCTTGCGGGCCGGCTTCTTCGCAGCCTCGGCCGGCTCGGCGGCGGGAGCCGCAGCAACAGCGGGCTTAGCGGCCGGCGCCGGTGCGGCGACTTCGGTCTCGGTCTCGCGGAAGGCGCGCTCGAGCTCGTCGAGCGAGACCTCGCCCGGACGCAGCGGACGCTCCAGCGTCTGCACCACCAGCGTGCCCTCGGTCATTGCCGCCTGCACCGGCGGGGCTTCAACGACCGGCACATCTTCTTCAGCCGCAGCTTCGCCAGCAGCCATGGCGGCCATGCCGTGCTCGACCATGGCCTCGAGCTGATCGATCAGGTCGCGGTCGTTGCCCTCAGGCTCCGCCTCGGTCGCCTCAAGGCCGCCGAGGATCTCCTTGATGCGGTCGATCGAGGACAGGATCAGCGTCACGGCTTCCGCCTTCACCGGCATGCCGTCGCGGAATTTGCCCATCAAGGTCTCGCCGGCATGCGCCAGCGCCTCGAGCCGCGGCAGCCCGAGGAAGCCGCAGGTCCCCTTGATGGTGTGCACCAGGCGGAAAATGTTATCCAGGATCTTCGCGTTGTTCGGGTCCTGCTCGAACTGCACCAGCTGGTTGTCGACCGTATCCAGGCTCTCGCTGCTCTCCGTCAGGAACTCGCGCAACAGATCGTCCATGAAACCAACCTTCGAAAAACGCCGAAAACGCTGCGGCGCGCGACATCGACGCGCCTGACGGAACTTAGGTCAGCTTCTCCGCAAAGCGTTTAAGTTTGGTTGAGCAAATGGAAAAGAACGGGATCAACAAAGAGATAAGGCCGCGCGATCGAATCGCGCGGCCGGTCGTAACCTTTGCTTAATGATGTTCCCGCGGCCGCGTTCAGGACGCTGCGATAACGACCTTGTCGCCGTCGAGCGTCAGCGTCACTTTCAGCCCGCAGGCTTCCGCCAAGAGGCGCGTGTAATGCGGCTGCACCGCATGTGCATCAACCGTGTTCGACGAGCTTGCATTGAGCAGGTCGACGATGTTCTGCGGCACCCGCGCATTGAGGCCCGCGGCCAGGATGCGGAAGCTCATCGTCTCCCCCTCGCCGACCGGATCGATCGTGAGCGTGCCGCCGCGCGGGATCGTCTGCTGCGCGATGACCAGCATGTTCAGCAGCAGCTTGACCCGGTTCTTGGGCAGGAGCAGCCGCGGCAAATTCCAGGTCAGCGTCACCTTGCCGTCCTCGATATGCCCCTTCGCCATGTTCTGGGCATCGCCGAGGTCGATCTGCGCGCCGGAGGAACCGGCCGCGCCGAACGCCAGCCGGCAGAACTGCAACCGCGCCGAAGCGGTCTTGGCGCTCTTGCGAATCAGATCGAGCGCGAAGTCGCGGTCTTCGGGCTTGGGATTGTCGTCAAGGACCTCAAGCCCATTGACGATCGCGCCGACCGGACTGATGAGATCGTGACAGACCCGCGAGCACAACAGCGCCGCGAGTTCGAGCGCATCGGGAGCGGGACCGGGAGACGAAGTGCCAGACATCAATTGTTTCCTGGAAAGCCGCACGCCGACCGAGGAGTGCGAATCACGCATGCCTGTCGGCTTGATACACCGCGCAGACGGATGCTGCCAGCTTGCGGCGGGACTGATAAAGCATGATCCGGAAAAGTGGAAACCGGTTTTCCAAAAAGATCATGCTCAAACAAGGAGATGAGATCATGATGCGATGCTCCGTCATCGCATCATGATCTCAGGGAACACAAACAGGATATGAAACCCCCTCATGATTAAGGCACAGCCGTCCCTGATCGGCTGCGAGACCGCCGCCACGCTGCTCGAATCACTGACCGAACTGGTGATCCGCGCCGGCGAGGCAATTCTTGCCGTCAATCGTTCGGCGATGAATGTGACCGGCAAGAGCGACGGGTCGCCGGTCACCGAGGCCGATCTCGCCGCCGACCACATCATCGTCGAAGGGTTGACGCAGCTCGCGCCGCAGGTGTCGCTGCTGTCGGAGGAGCGCGTCCATCTGGCGACGCCGCCTTACAAGGACAGTTTCTTCCTGATCGATCCGCTCGACGGCACCAAGGAGTTCGTTGCCGGCCGCAATGAATTCACCGTCAATGTGGCGCTGGTCACGCAAGGCGTGCCGCTGCTCGGCATCGTCGGCGCACCGGCACTCGGGCTGATCTGGCGCGGCATCGTCGGCAAGGGCGCGGAGCGGCTGACGCTGCAAGGCGGCGCGGTTTCGCAGGCGGTGCCGATCAAGACCCGTCCCTGCCCGCCACGCGGCGCGCCATGGACGGTGGCAGTGAGCCGCTCGCATGGCGATGCACGCACCGAAGCCTTCATCGACGAGCGCGGCGGCGCGGTCCGCGCCGTGCTGGGCTCGGCTGTCAAATTCGGCCGCGTCGCCGAGGGCGATGTCGACATCTATCCCCGGTTGTCGCCGACATCGGAGTGGGATGTGGCGGCCGGTCACGCGGTCGTCGTTGCGGCCGGCGGAAAGGTCACCGATTCGAACGGCAGCCCATTACATTTCGGACTCGGCCGCGAAGACTTTCTGGTGCCGGAATTCATCGCCTGGGGCGACCCGACCGCGGCGCCGTGATCACTGCGCGAGATTGTCTTCCAGCTCCGGCCAACGCGCCGCGGCTTCCTTCAAAAAGCGCGCGGGATCGGCGGCGAACGCGTCACGGCTGCGTTCCCGGTTGAACAGGTAGAGCCTGTTCCCGACGACGGCCCAGAATCGCGGATTGCCCGCGCAGGTGACGCCCCGCACCAGATCGGTCGGATCGTAACCGCCGAATTGCGGGCCATAGATTTCGGGATGCGCCACGAACGAGGCGCGGTTGCCCTCGTTGCGGAAACGCCAGACCACGCCGCTCTCCGCGGCCTCGAATTCCGGCCGCCCCTGGGTGGCGGCGGCGTCGGTGAAATAAGCGACGGGATCGAATCCCTCGATCGCCAATCCGGAGTAGCGGTTCGTCACCACGCGCTCGGTTGTGGTGGCCTGAACAGGCAAGGACGGCCAGATGGCCGCCAAAATGCCCGCCAACAGGCCGAAAAACGCCATCCCCCGGCACGATCCATATCTTTCCTGCCGTTGTGCCGTCATAGTTGATACCGATAACATCCGAGTCGAGGGGACACCGGGCGCAACCTAGAGCCGTGCCTGTTGGCATCAGGTTAAGGGGCAGCGCCCGGATTTCGATAGCAGGGGTTCTTAATGACTTTCGCATCACGCCTTGCCGCGGTCGCGTTTGCCGCGCTGATGTGCTGGAGCGCAGGGGCGTCCGCGCAGCAGGGCCCGCCACCGCAATATCCGCCGCCACAGCGTGAACCGACCCCGTATACTTACGGGCCCGACGAACTGGTCAATGCCGGACACAAGTTCTTCGGCAATGTCTCGCGCGGACTCGCCTCGGTCATCGAGCGCGCCGTCAGCCAGTGGGGCTTGCCCAATGGCTATGTGCTCGGCGAGGAAGGCTCCGGCGCCTTCGTGGCCGGGCTGCGCTATGGCGAAGGCACGCTCTACACCAAGAACGCCGGCGACCTCAGGGTCTACTGGCAGGGTCCCTCGGTCGGCTTCGACTGGGGCGGCGACGGCGCGAGGACCATGACGCTGGTCTACAACCTGCCCTCGACCCAAGCGATCTATCAGCGCTTCGTCGGCATCGACGGCTCGGCCTATATCGTCGGCGGCTTCGGCATGACGGCGCTGACCGCCAACAACATCGTGCTGGTCCCGATTCGCTCGGGCATCGGCTTGCGGCTCGGCGCCAGCGTCGGCTATCTCAAATTCACCCCGCGCGCGACCTGGAACCCGTTCTAGAGCGTTTCCAGCGAAGTGGACGCCGGTTCGCATCAAGAAAACGCGTCAAGACGGAATCCAGAACCTCGTTCCGATTCAATCGGAACGAGGCCCGAGGTCACAGCCCTGATCGGGCGATGAGGCCGACGCTCCGGCACGGTTGGCAATTCAGGTTAACGCGGCAATCGGGCTGGCCTTTGGCCGGCCCGCCGTGGCATTGTGATTAACAAATTCCTTCTTTTCTTGGAGTGACCTTTCATGATCGAGCCGATCATGTACGCGGCGATCGGTTTCCTGATCTCGATGCTGTGCGGCCTGATGATCGTTCCGCTGGTGCATAACCGGGCGGTGCGGCTGACCACGCGCCGCATGGAGGCGGCCACCCCGCTGTCGATGGCCGAGATCCAGGCCGACAAGGACCAGCTCCGCGCCGAATTCGCCATGTCGGCCCGCCGGCTCGAGATGAGCGTCGACCAGCTCAAGAGCAAGACCACGAGCCAGCTCGCCGAGCTCGGCAAGAAGACCGATGCGATCAACCGCATGAAGATCGAGCTCGGCGAGAAGAACGCCGCGATCTTCGCGCTGGAAGCGCGCGAGAAGGCGATGAAGGAGCAGCTTCGCGCCACCGAGGAAGAGTTCTCGGCCAAAACCGAGCTGTTGCGCAACGCCGAGCAGGCGCTGACCGACAAGCAGGGCGAGCTCGGCAAGATCAACGCCGAGCTCAACGACCGCGCGATGACCGCCGACAGCCGCCAGATCGAACTGGTCGCGGTGCGGACCCAGGTCGAGGAGCTGAAGAACCGGGTCGGCGATGCCGCCAGGGAATTCGCGGCAACCGAAGCCCGCCTCACCCAGGAGCGCAGCCAGTCGGAAACCGCGACGCGCGATCTCACCGACGCGCGCGGCCGGGTCGAGAATCTGAGCCAGCGCGTCACCGATCTCGACCGCCAGCTGGTCGCCCAGGTCAAGGAAGCTGAGATGCTCGGCAACCGGGTCAACGACCTCGAGACGCGGCTTGCGACCCAGGGCAAGCTGCTGGCCGAGCGCGAATTCGAGAACGGCCAGTTGAAGCAGGCCAACGCCGCCGCCGAGCGGACGGTGCAGGAGCTGCGCGAGGAGATCGCCGCGGCGGGCGGCGGCAAATCCTCCGCGCTCGACAGGCTGCGCCAGGAGAAGGCTCAAGTCGAGGAGCAGCTGCGCACTGTCAGCGACGAGCGCGGCAAGCTGCAGCGCGACATCAACGCGATCCAGCAGCAGGCCGAAAGCTCCTGGGCGACCGAGCGGATGGAGAATGCGCTGCTGCGCGAGCGCATCAACGACATCGCCGCCGAGGTGGCCAAGCTCGCGATCCAGCTCGAGGGCCCCAATTCGGCGATCGAGGCCATGCTGGCGGCGGAGCCGACGGTGCCGGCCAAGGCGGCGGCCAAGCCCGCCAACGGCGCCTCGCCGGGCAACGGGATGCCCGAGGGCGGCGGCACGCTCGCCGAGCGCATCCGGGCGCTGCAGTCACACGCCTCCCGCGCCCGCCAGCAAGGGGCGTGATTCCCGCAGGGTTTGGCTTGACACCCCTACCCGGCACTTCGTAAATCGCACGCTCTGACGAAGCGCCCATTTTCGACCGGCCGCCGACCAGCGGCCTTTGGCACGTCACATCCCGGACGCATAGCTCAGCGGGAGAGCGTTCCCTTCACACGGGAGAGGTCCAAGGTTCGATCCCTTGTGCGTCCACCATTCCCTTTCGGGACCGCCTCATCAAAAATGTCGAAAACAACCCCATGCAAAGTAGCCGACGCGTTAGCGGCGGCGACCCGGCCTTTCCGGCTCACTGCCGGCGGCGCTGCGGTGCGGATGACGGGTTGGCGGTGCGGCGGCTGAGTTCGCCGAGCAAGTCGCGAACCGCGCCGTCGAGTTCATCGGGCGGCGGAGTGGCGTGATCGGCGGGCTGCGTGCTGGTCGGCCGATACCAGCCGCGGGCAGAGCTGTCGTCATTGGCGGCGCGAACCTGCGGCGCGCGAACGCGAACGCGCGGGGCGGACCGCCGCCGGCGGCGCGAGATCAGCTCGCGTACGCCGTATCCCGATACGAATCCGATCCCGGCGACGAGGACGACAATCAGAAATTCCAACATTGCGG